>NZ_JAFBIZ010000009.1 GCF_021531995.1 Faecalicatena contorta | reverse complement strand
TACCGTGGTCTTATGCGGTATTAGCAGTCATTTCTAACTGTTATCCCCCTGTATGAGGCAGGTTACCCACGCGTTACTCACCCGTCCGCCGCTCAGTCACTTGAATCTTCTTCCGAAGAATCTGATTCAAGTGCTTCGCTCGACTTGCATGTGTTAAGCACGCCGCCAGCGTTCATCCTGAGCCAGGATCAAACTCTCGTTAAAAAATCTTAAATCTGCTCTTACACAGATCCAAAATCAAGTTCGCTCCAGTTCAAGAAAACTACTAGCTTTCTTATCCCTTTTACTGTTATTAGGTCGACATTTTTCATGTCTTTGTTCTGAATTTTTCTCTTAAAGAAATCTTCAGGGTTGTTGTCTATTGTTTAATTATCAAGGTTCTTTGTTGTCATTTGCGACAGCCATATTAGAATATCATATGTTTCGTCATTTGTCAACAACTTTTTTAACTTTATTTTTCGACTTTTTTTGTTCGTCGAAAGCTTTTCTATAATACCATACTCACGCTTATCAGTCAAGTGTTTTTCGACTTTTTCACGTTTTTTCCGGTATTACATTTGTCGAAACTTTTCTGTTTGATCCAGATCATTTTCAACAAAACGGAGAAAGAGGGATTTGAACCCTCGCGCCGCTATTAACGACCTACTCCCTTTCCAGGGGAGCCCCTTCGGCCAGCTTGGGTATTTCTCCAAATACTGCTCGAGTACATTCATATAAAAAACTACCAGTTATTTACTTGGTAGTTTTTAAGCGGAGAGGGTGGGATTCGAACCCACGCGCCCTCTCGGACAAACGGTTTTCAAGACCGCCTCGTTATGACCACTTCGATACCTCTCCATGTATTCACTTTTGCCACATCAACTCAGCGACATGTTGTATTTTATCACACAACCTGTCGCTCGTCAATATTTATTTTTCATTTTTCTATTTTTTCTTCAGAAAGCAGCGTGCAGTCTCCAGATCTTCCGGCGTGGTAATCTTAATATTCTTGTAAGAGCCTTCAAAAAGCTTCACAGGCACCCGCATCTCCTGCTCCACTGCCATCGCATCATCCGTTACCTGTATAATCTCTTTCCTCATCATCCTGGAATACGCTTCCGTAATCAGTGTTGTTTCAAATACCTGCGGGGTTTGTACATTCCAGACATACTTTCTTTCCGGTGTATTCACCGCACACCCATCTTCATCAACTATTTTAACTGTATCTTTACTCGGCATTCCTGCCACACATGCTCTGTAACTGCACACCGTATCATATGCACGTTCCAATATTTCTTCATCCACAAAAGGTCTTGCTCCGTCATGAATAAAGACATATCCATCTTTCGCATTGTCTCCAAGCGCACCGTTCCTGATGATCTTCAAACCATTCCAGACAGAATCATATCTTTCCTTTCCTCCCGGTACAATCGCTTTCACTTTTCTAAATCCATATTTTCTTATAATTTCGTCATAGACATAATCTTCCTGTCCATGGCCGACAACCAGAATCATATCATCTATCACATTCGATTCTTCAAATACCCTCAGTGAATAATAGATGATCGGCTTTCCCTGTATTTCAATATACTGTTTCTGTATCGACGTTCCCATTCGCTTTCCCTGACCTGCCGAAAGAACGATCGCCGTACAGTGCTTTTGTCTGTCTCTTTTTTCTTCCATGTTGTGACTCCTTCGTGCGCCTCTATCTTTCACCCAGTTTCAGATTCGGAACTGCATTCAGATCCCATCCGCTTCTTGCTCCATTGATATATTCATAATACGCCGCCACGCCTATCATCGCCGCATTATCCGTACAGTAGATCGGGGACGGATAGTAGAATTTCACACCTCTCGCCTCGCATGCTTCTTTCATAGCTGTTCGAAGAGCGCTGTTAGATGCTACTCCTCCTGCAATTGCAAATTGATCCACCTGATACTCTTCGACAGCATGCATTGCATTTGCCACAAGGACATCAGTGACTGCTTTTTGAAAAGATGCAGCAATATCTGCCTGGTTATACTCTTCCCCTTTCATCTTGCAGCCGTTGATGTAATTCAGCACTGCCGATTTCACTCCACTGAAACTGAAGTCATATGGGGCATCCTCTACATGCGCTCTTGGAAACAGAATCGCGTCTGGATTTCCCTCTTTTGATACCTTGTCAATCTTTGGTCCTCCCGGATATCCAAGTCCAATGGCACGTGCCACTTTATCAAATGCCTCACCTGCTGCATCATCCCTGGTTCTTCCTATAATATCAAATTTTCCGTAATCCTTTACCCGCACCAGATGTGTATGGCCCCCGGATACCACCAGTGAAAAGAACGGCGGTTCCAGTTCCGCATGTTCAATAAAATTTGCCGCAATATGCCCTTCTATATGATGCACACCCACCAATGGTTTTTTTGCGGCATATGCAATTGCTTTCGCCTCTGCCACGCCTACAAGAAGTGCGCCTACCAATCCGGGACCATAGGTAACACCGACAGCATCAATGTCATCCAGTGTTACTTTCGCCTCCTGCAGAGCCGCTTCAATCACCTGATTAATCTTTTCAATATGTTTTCTGGAAGCAATTTCCGGAACTACACCGCCATACAGCGTATGCAGCGCAATCTGTGATGATATGATATTAGATAATACTTCCCGTCCATTTTTTACCACAGCTGCTGCCGTCTCGTCACAGGAACTTTCAATTGCCAGAATTAATACATCTTTTTTTTCACTCATTTTGTATTCTTCTCTCCTACTTTAATCAGAAAATACCAGTTCAACCGTACGTCTGTCTTTTGCGGCGATTGTATTGGGGAATATTTCTCTGACCTCATCTATATATTCTTCCGGTTTCGTCAGTGATGGGCTGTAATGTGTCAGCCACATCTCCTTTACTTCTGCTTCTTTTGCAATTCGTGCAGCTTCATAGAACGTCATGTGCTTATACTCTTTTGCTTTTTTCTGTTTATCCTTTTCTCCATACATTCCTTCACAGATGAAAAGATCAGATGCATATGCATTTTTCCGGATAGAATCCGTCGGGCGTGTATCCGTACAATACGTAAGCTTAATTCCCTTTCTTGCCGGTCCAAGTACCATATCCGGTGTATAGATATTTCCGTCTGATTCCAACGTCTCTCCTTTTTGAAGGATTCCCCAGAATCGCTGCGGAATTTGTGCCGCATTGGCCCGCTCCACATCAAACTTTCCCGCCCGGTCCACTTCAAGCGTATAACCATAACAGGTAACATTATGATTCACGCGAAAGGCTTTCAGGCGGTATCCATTCATCTCAAAGGTTTCTTCCTGATCCTTGATCTCACTACATCGAATCTGAAAGGGGAGTTCCGGTGCAATCACACGAAGTGCATTTACCACCCGTTCCAGTCCTTTCGGCCCAATCAAAGTAAGCGGCTCCGTCCGGTCTGCATTACCCATCGTAAGCAGAAGTCCCGGAAGTCCGCTGATATGATCTCCATGAAAATGTGTAAAACAGATCACATCAATCGGCTTAAAACTCCATCCTTTTTCTTTGATTGCAATCTGCGTCCCCTCTCCACAATCAATCAGAACGCTGCTGCCATTATATCTCACCATCAGTGACGTAAGCCACCGGTACGGAAGAGGCATCATCCCTCCGGTGCCTAATAAACATACATCTAACATATCTTACCTCGGTTTCTTTAATTGAATCAAAAAACTGTCAACCAGTTCATCATAACAGTCCTCACACAAATCAAAGCAATCCACCTGGTTATCCTTTCTGGAATGATATCCCCATCTTTTTTCGACTGTAAGAACATCTTCCTGGGGAATTCCCTCTGTCACGGGGATTACTTTTCCACATTTATTGCATATTATCTTTGCTACTTTCTTTATTTCTTTTATCTCTGTCTTATATTGGCGCATACATATCCTCCTGAATGTATATCATCTGAACCTTGATTCATCTGTCGCTACGCCTCTATTATATCTGCCTCGCAGAGCGTTGCCCAGTGGAAAGCTCTGTAAAGACTTCCAGTTATCTGCCAGTCTTAAGACTCATCAGGATCGCATTCTCCGTTGGATTTTCATAATATTTCTTTCGAATCCCATCTTCTGCAAATCCATGGCTTCGATAAAAACGAATTGCTGCAGAATTACTTTCGCGAACATCCAGCATAATTTTTGTAATTCCGTACTGTTCACAACAACTGAACAATTCTTTCACCATTCTGCCCGCCACACCCTTACATCGTCTGGTTTCTTCTACTGCAATTCGTGCAATCTCTCCCTCATCCAGTATATAATAAAAAATCAGATACCCGACAAGCACCTCTGACTGCCACGCTCCCAAAATCAGTGCATGCGCCTGATTCCATGTGTCCAGGAGCCCCTTCCTGCTCCAGGGATCCGGGAATATATTCTGTTCCAGCCGTTCAATATCCGGAAGATCTTCCTCCGTAACCTCGTGAATCTCCAGCATCTTTTACGCTTCCCCCGTCATTTTTCAGTTACAGTGCTTCTATGTCTGCTATCAGCCTGTCAACAGATTCTTCTTTTGTCGCCCAGCTGGTACAGAAGCGCACGGCACTGTGCTTCTCGTCAACCTTTTCCCAAAAACCATAAGCGTATTTTTCTTTCAGTTTTTCAAGATGTGTATCCGGCAGAATCGGGAACTGCTGATTCGTATAAGAGTCATAGCGAAGCGCGTATCCCTTCTTCTCAAAAGATTTTCTCAGACGCATTGCCTGTTCATCTGCATGTCTGCTGATCTTAAAATACAGGCCATCCGTAAATAAAGTATCAAACTGTATTCCCAGAAGCCGCCCCTTTGCCAGCATACCTCCATGGCGCTTAATCATATACCGAAAATCCTTTTTCAGTTCCGAATTGGTGATCACAACCGCCTCTCCAAACAGGGCGCCTACTTTCGTTCCTCCAATGTAAAAAACATCTGTATATTTTGCAATATCTTCCACTGTAAGATCTGACTGTTCCGACATCAGGCCATATCCAAGTCTTGCACCATCCAGAAACAGTGGCAGATTCATATCTTTGCATACTTGATACAATTCCTGCAGTTCCTCTCTACTGTATAAGGTTCCGTTTTCTGTCGGATGCGAAATATATACCATTCCCGGCTGTACCATATGCTCATGATCAGCATCACACCAATGTGTCTCACACATTTCCCTCACCTGCATGGCAGTAATCTTCCCGTCTTCACTCGTGATCGGGAGCACCTTATGTCCGGTAGCTTCCACGGCTCCTGTCTCATGCACATTGATATGTCCCGTGTGTGCCGCAACTACTCCCTGATAGGGACGCAGAATTGCGCTGATCACGGTAACATTCGTCTGCGTACCTCCCACAAGGAAATGGACGTCTGCAGTCTCATCTTTACACAGCTTCCGTATTTTTTCCCGCGCGCTGTCACAATATGGATCCATTCCATAACCAGCTGTCTGCTCATAATTGGTCTCTTCCATTCTTTTTAAAATATCGGGATGTGCCCCTTCTGCATAGTCACACTGAAATCTAATCATGTCCCAACCTCTCTTTTCTTTCTCTCTCTGCCTGAGATACCCGAAGATAATCCGGCTGATGTTCTTCTGCACTTTCTATTTTTCCTTCTTTATAATACCAAAGCCCGAGGGTTCCTACAGACGCTGCCCTTTGACGATTCATATTCGCCGGCGCAAACGTAAGATTCTGTCCGCACAGGATCTCTTCTTCCAACGTCTTTCGGAACACAGGAACGCCGTCCCCCAGAAAAGTCACTCTTCTTCCCTGCTCCCTCAGGTATCCAATAAGCTTCTTACCCAGATCCTCTATACTGATTGCCATCTGGTCTTCCAGCACTTTCAGACAAGTCCCTTCAAACTCATAGATTCCTGTATACACCTGTCCTCTTCTGGCATCCATGATCGGACACACAATGTCATAAGAACCACAAAGATTATAAGCAAGCCCTTCCAGTGTCGGAATGTGAATCAACGGCTTATCCAGCGCAAGACCCAGCCCCTTTGCCGTTGCAGATCCGATACGAAGTCCCGTAAAAGAGCCCGGCCCCGCAGCAACAGCGATTGCATCCACGCTGTTCAGATCCAGTTCTGTCATCTTCACAATCTCATCCAGCATAGGCAATAATGTCTGAGAATGTGTTTTCTTATAATTCAAGGTATATTCTGCAATCACCTGGTCATCCGTCATTCCATCTTCTACAACAGCTACGCTTGCAACCAGTCCTGAGCTGTCCAATGCTAATATTCGCATACACTTATCCTCCGATAATCAAATCCTTTTTCCAAGTCTTTTTCAATCTTTACCTCTGTATAATGTTCCGGCAATATCTCTTCAATCAGATTGGCCCATTCAATCAGACTCACACCTTCTCCATAGATATAATCCTCATATCCAATCTCATCCATTTCTTCCACATCGCCGATCCTGTAGACATCAAAATGATAGAAGGGCAGCCGCCCTTCTTCATATATCTGAACAATCGTAAATGTCGGACTGCTGACTGCCTCTTCTATCCCAAGTCCTGCCGCAAGTCCTTTTGTAAACACTGTTTTTCCAACTCCGAGATCTCCTACCAGGGTGTACACCTGCCCTGCTTTTGCCTGCTCACCCAGCCGGTACCCCAGATCATATGTCTCTTTTTCACAACTCGTTTCTATTATCATAATATATATTCCCTCTATCTTCTTTTATCAAGTCTGTGGATTCTGACCGCTGTCACCGGCATATTTTTATAGATCAAGTCTACAATCGCTGTATAATTGTCCTCTATCTGATCCACAGGAAGAATAATTGCCTGCTTCTGTTCATCAAACAGCATGATGATGCGTTTTCTCGAAACAGCCTTCTTAAACTTTTTCCAGGATGCTTTTCCGCTGTCCTGCGGAGTCGTTGTTGTAACTCCACTGTCTTCAAATTCATAGATCACCGGTACATCCAGCCGTCTGGAGCCGCTCATCCGTTTTCTGACTTTTCTTTTGATCAGATACGGAAAGATAACCAGAAGAACTACGGCAAATGCTGCATACAGAGCCATCAGACTCAGACATTCCTTCATTGCAAATACAATGGTCAAGACAATATTAATGACTGCCAGTACAGATACCAGAACTCCCACACCACTTGAATAGATCTGATAAAGCATAAAATCTGTCATGGACTGAATATCCATCTTCACCTCAACCTTTACAGGCATGCTATCACCTCTCCCGCCTAAAAAACAGTCTTTGCCGGATCATTTTGTACATTATAACACATCTTTTTTTCTTCTGCTACTCATGTTATACTAAAACTAACAGTTTAACAATTCAGGAGGTAATCATGAAATTTTCATTTTATCACAACAATATCAATGTTTTTGATCTAAAAAAATCAGTAGATTTCTATCAGAAAGCTCTGGGGCTTACCATAACAAGAGAAAAAGAAGCGGAAGACGGAAGCTTCAAACTTGTATTTCTGGGTGACAATACAACATCTCATCTTCTGGAACTGACGTGGCTTCGGGATATGGATCGTCCTTACAATCTCGGTGATAACGAGATACATCTTGCCATGCGTTCGGATGATATGGACGCTTCTCTCGCTTATCACAAAGAAATGAACTGTGTCTGCTATGAAAACATGGATATGGGCGTCTACTTTATCAACGACCCTGACGGATACTGGATTGAAATCTGTCCCGCATAAATAATAAAATTCCACAAGAATGCTTCGATGATCGTTCGGTTATCGAAGCATTTCTTGTGGAATTTGCACATTTTCAGGATTGTATGTCTTGCTTATACATCAGTCCTGTCACGGATCTATGCATTCATCTTTAATATCGGGCTAATCTTTTTATAGATCAGGAATACGATCAATGATACCAGAACTCCTTTCAAAAGGTTAAACGGTGCTACTGCAAAGATGACAAAAGTAGTAAGACTGGTAATATGACTGTTCACTGCTGTTCCCATTCCAACCAGTGCATCGATCGGCATTCCAAATGCTTTTGCATACGTTGGAAGAAGAACAAAGGCATTCAGAAAACATCCTACAAATGCCATAAACAGAGTACCTGTTAACATTCCGATGATCGCACCTTTTCTTGTATGATTCATTTTGTAGATCCAGGCCGCCGGAAGAACCATCGCACATCCGATCAGGAAGTTGGCAAACTCTCCGACGCCCGCAGTTGTTGTTCCGTTGATCGCAAAATTCAGAAGAATTTTCACAAATTCAATTGCTGCTCCTGCCAGAGGTCCCATCGCAAAGCTTCCTACCAGAACCGGAACTTCACTGAAGTCAATCTCATAAAAAGACGGCGCAAACGGAAGCGGAATCTCAAAAAGCATCAGCACTACCGCAATTGCAGACAGCATACCAATCTGAGCCATCATTCTTACTTTGTTCTTTGTTTTTACATTCTGTTGTGTCACTGCATCTGTTGTGTTCATTTTCTTTCTCTCCTTTAAGCACATCATATTATTATTTAAGAAAGAAACTCTTCCTGGAACCATGCAATGATACGAAGATTGTAAACGGTCACCACATCTAAGAAAGCATTCCTGTAGAACCAAAAATACCCCGACAATTATCTGTCGGGGTAAAAAAATATCCATATCATTACACTACTCTTCTCTCATCCAGACTGTACTGTCGGTCCCGGAATCTCACCGGATCGGCCTCTGTATGATCTTACACAAAGGTTCGCGGACTCTACCGCCGGTTGGGACTTACACCCTACCCCGAAGAATTTTCTTTACGTAGCAATTATAATACGCTGCATATAATTATGCAAGCATAATCTGACAAAAGCAACACGATTAAAAATATTTATCAACATTATCTAATAGTAATGATCTCATATTCTCTGGTTCCAAGACCGATCTTCTCCGCATGTGCCAGACATGTCTTATACTCCGAATTCGGTGTTGTGTTTTCGAAATGGTCGTGGTGATCGCAGAATTCTTCTTTTTCCATAGCTTCACTCAACTGACTGTTCGGCAGAGGAGTTGCGCTCAGACAGGCATCTGCACAGGCCTGATCAAGAGCCAGCGGATCAAACGATGCAAACATTCCGATATTCGGCAGAATCGGAGCATCATTCTCACTATGGCAGTCACAGTTTGGTGACACATCCACGATAAGCGAGATATGAAAATTCGGTCTGCCATCAACAACAGCCTTTGTATACTCTGCCATACGACAATTTAATTCTTTTGTTGCCGCACTGTCAGAAAATTCAATCGCATCAAAATTGCACGCACCGATGCATCGGCCGCAGCCAACGCATTTTTCTTTATTGATCGACATCTTCCGCGTTTCTTCGTTGTAGTCCAGGCCCTGATTGGCACATTCCTTCAGACATCTTTTACAGCCGCGGCACAATTCCTGATCAATTCCAGGTTTTCCATTCATATGCTGGTCTTTCTTTCCCGCACGTGATCCGCATCCCATTCCGATATTCTTAATCGTTCCCCCGAATCCTGTCGTCTCATGCCCTTTAAAATGTGTCAGGCTGATAAAGATATCAGCATCCATGACTGCTCGTCCGATCTTTGCATTCTGGATATATTCACCGCCATTTACCGGAACTTCTATATCATCCGTTCCTTTCAGGCCATCTCCAATGATGATCGGACATCCGACTGTAAGAGGTGTAAACCCATTCTCCCATGCACAGTACAGATGTTCCAGTGCATTCTTACGGCTTCCCGGATACAGCGTATTACAATCTGTAAGAAACGGTTTCCCGCCCAGTTCTTCCACAACATCTACGACTGCCCTTGCATAGTTCGGTCGCAGAAAACCCAGATTTCCAAGTTCACCAAAATGCATTTTGATCGCGACAAACTTACCATCCATGTCAATCTGTTCGATTCCTGCCGCCTTAATCAGTCGTTTTAATTTTGTAGGCAGCCCTTCCCCGAGCTTCGTCCTGAAATCCGTGTAATATACTTTTGCCTTTTCCATTTAATTCTCCTCCTTTAACTCCTGTTCTTCTTCATAGCGAATTCTTTCCATTGAAAATCCGCGTCCTCTTACCTCGTTAATCTGCGAAATCGTAATAAACGCCTTCGGATCAATCGTCTGTACCATCTCTTTTACCGAATACAGTTTTCGATTCGGGATAACACAAAGTACCCCCTGCTGCTGTTTCTGTCCATATCCGGTCTCGATTTGAACCATCGTAACTCCTGCATCAATCTCCTTTAACACACGTCCCTTGATCTCCTGATATTTTTCAGAAACTATAAACAGCTGAATCTGTGACTGTCCCATCAGCATCACCCGATTCAACACCACCGTACTCAGAACCAGACACAAGATACCATACAGGATCTGTTCTGAATCCGAGAAAAGGATCTGAGATCCCAACACAAGAAAATCCACAACATATAGCAGAATCGCAATCGGGATATGAAACCATTTGTTGAATACCAGTGCCAGAATGTCTGTACCTCCTGTAGATGCTCCCACTCGCACAATCACTCCGATCCCGGCTCCAAGCAATATCCCTCCATACACGGAAGCCAGCATCACATTGTCTGTCAGGCTGTCAATTCCAGGTATTGCCTGTATGACAGAAAGAAATATCGGATATACGAAAGTACTGATAATCGTCGTAAATGCAAACGTTTTCCCCAGTACAAATGCTCCCACCAAAAACAATATAATGTTAACCACAAAAATAATCGTAGACAGACTGACCGGAACATAATGCGAGATCGTAAGACTGATACCCGTCGCACCACCCATAACAATTCCATACGGTACAACAAATGCCGCAACCGTAAACGCAAGAAGTAAATTCCCCAAAAGTACTCCTGCAATTGTAAAAATACTTTTCTTCCAGTTTTTCATTTTTTACACCTCTTTCAATGACCTCTATACCACTCTATCCGTATCAGATCAGGAAATTCCTTTCATACTGAGCTGAATTCTTTTTTTCTTAAGGTCCACACTCAACACTCTTACATCCACGATATCCCCAACACTTACTACTTCCAGCGGATGTTTGATGAATTTCCTATCCGTAATCTCCGAGATGTGAACCAGTCCATCCTGATGCACACCGATGTCCACGAACACGCCAAAGTCAATTACATTGCGTACCGTTCCCTTCAATATCATGCCTTCCTTCAGATCCTTCATCTCAAGAACATCCGTTCTGAGAATTGGTTTTGGCATCTCATCACGCGGATCCCGCGCCGGTTTTTCCAGTTCTTTTACAATATCCCGAAGCGTAATCTCTCCGATATTCAGTTCTCTTGCAAGTCTGTCATAATCTCTGATCGTAAGCGACAGCCCTGTAAGCTTGCCTCCGCTGATATCCTCAACAGCAAATCCCTGTCTTGCGAGAAGCTTTTCAGCAGCATCATATGATTCCGGATGCACACTGGTTCCGTCGAGTGGATTCTCTCCCCCCTGTATTCTCATAAAACCGGCACACTGTTCATATGCTTTCGGTCCGAGTTTTGCCACTTTCAGAAGCTGTTTTCGATTGGTAAACTTTCCATTTTCTTCCCGGTATGCCACTATATTTTTCGCAACCGTTCCGGAAATTCCAGAAATATACGCAAGAAGCGGAGCCGATGCTGTATTCAGATCCACCCCTACTTTGTTCACACAATCCTCTACAACTCCGGACAACGCATCGCTTAACTTTTTCTGATTCATATCATGCTGATACTGCCCGACACCAATGGATTTCGGATCAATCTTAACCAGTTCAGCCAGTGGATCCTGCAGACGTCTCGCGATAGAAGCTGCACTTCTCTGTCCCACATCAAACTTTGGGAACTCTTCCGTAGCAAGTTTACTTGCCGAATACACCGAAGCACCTGCTTCATTTACAATCACATACTGTACTTTTTCCGGAATCTCTTTAAGAAGTTCTACAATAAACTGCTCTGATTCTCTGGATGCCGTCCCATTTCCCAGAGAAATCAGTGAAATATTATATTTTGTTATAATCTTTTTCAGCAGATCCTTGGATGCCTGTATCTTTTTCGGCGTCGTAGGCGCTGTCGGATAGATCACCGTTGTTCCGATCACCTTTCCCGTGGGATCGACTACTGCCAGCTTACAGCCGGTACGGAATGCCGGATCCCACCCCAGAACCGTCTTTCCGACAATCGGAGGCTGCATCAGAAGCTGTTCCAGATTCTTTTTAAATACTCCGATCGCCCCATCCTCTGCCTTTTCCGTCAGATCATTTCGAATCTCGCGTTCAATTGCCGGTGCAATCAGCCTCTTATAGCTGTCTTCAATCGTTTCTTTCAGCACCGGTATTGTATATGGATTCTCCTTATGGATGACCTTTTTCTCCAGATATCGGAGGATATCTTCCTGCGGCGCTTCTATCTTAACCGCCAGAAACTTTTCTTTTTCTCCGCGGTTCAACGCAAGAATCCGGTGTCCGGCGATTTTCTCTATTGACTCTTCAAATTCATAGTACATCTCGTATACAGATTCTGCATTTTCATCTCTGGCTGCCGAAACCACCTTCCCCTTCTGCATCGTACGCTTCCGAATCCAGATTCTGTAATCCGCCTCATCAGAGATACTCTCTGCAATGATGTCTTTTGCACCTGCAACAGCTTCCTCCGGTGTAAAAACTTCTTTTTCCGGATTCACGTATTCTGCCGCGCAGTCAAGTGCCGGCTCCTTAAGCTGCTGAAGCATAATCAGTGAAGCCAATGGCTCCAGACCTTTTTCTTTGGCGATGGTTGCTCTTGTCCGCCTCTTCGGCCGATATGGGCGATACAAATCTTCCACCACAACCAATGTCTCTGCCGCAAGAATCTGTCTCTTCAATTCCTCTGTCAGTTTGCCCTGTTCCTCAATGCTGGAAAGAACCTGTTCCTTCTTCTCCTCCAGACTTCGCAGATACATCAGCCGTTCATGCAGAGTTCTAAGCTGTTCATCATTCAGTGTACCTGTTACTTCTTTTCTATATCGCGCAATAAACGGAATCGTATTGCCTTCATCAATCAACTTGACTGCCGCATCTACCTGCCATTGTTTTACGCCAAGTTCTTCCGTAATCTTCTGATTAATCTCCATATATCTATGTCCTTTCTGATCAACTGAAGTTCATTATAACTGAATTCCTTTATGCATGCAACGTCATACCCGATACAGAGTTCACTCTGTTTTCTTGAAAAAGAGAGAACCCTGTGATATAATTAACACAATACAGTAAAGGGAGTATTATACATGAATTACGAATCACAGGAACTGTCAAAACAACAGCTGAAATCCAGAGAAACCAAAGCGAAAATCTTTCGGGCAGCCAAACACATTCTTCAAAAAAAAGGCTATGAGCAGCTGTCCATAAAAAATATATGTGAAGAGGCCGGTGTATCAAACGGCAGCTTTTATCACCATTTTAAAACCAAAGACGACCTGTTATCCTACTATATTGAAGAGCAGCCCAGCATCAATCCGGATTATCTGGATCTTCCTTCCAATGCGGCGGAAGCAAAGGAGGCCATTGTACGTGTATACCTGAATTATGTACACTACTGTGAGGAGCTGGGAGTAGAGTTTATGTCCAACTACTACACTCCGAAAAACCAGTCCCTGAATCCTCTGATCCGCACGGAACGGCCATATCCGATCATCACTGTACACAACTATCTGGAAAAAGCGATCCGGGCAGGTATCATCACGCCAAAACTTACTTTGGATGATATCACAACAGACATCCGCATGATCGTCATCGGTAATGTCTTTGAATGGTGCCTGAAAAGCGGAGACGCTGATTTTGAGGGAAATATGAAACGTTCTTTAGAAACATATTTAAGCGGTGCGTTTTAATTCTGAATATTATATATGCAAAAGCTAAGGGGAAGCAATTATGTATACATTTATTACGAATCCAAATGCAAGATCCGGTCTCGGACAAAAGTTATGGAATGATATCGAATCTGTTCTTATAGAAAGGAACGTTAACTATCAGATTCTGTTCACAAAATACCAGCATCATGCTACCAGCCTTGTACGTGAGCTGACATCCGATCTTGAATGTCACACCATTGTAGTAATAGGCGGCGACGGAACCATCAACGAGGTCATCAATGGAATTGTATGTCTCGACAAAGTAACTCTCGGTTACATTCCAATGGGATCCGGCAATGATTTTGCAAGAGGTCTTGCACTGCCCACAGATATCCGGCAGGCACTAGACAACATCCTCACACCTTCCCGTTATATCAGAATGGACATCGGCGTTCTCTCTTATGGGGAAGAGAAACGAAGATTTGCTGTAAGTGCAGGTATCGGCTTTGACGCTGATATCTGCCATCAGGTTGTAATATCTCCATTAAAAGCATTTTTTAATCGATTAAAATTAGGGAAACTGACTTATACCTGTGTTGCACTTCACAGGCTATTCGCTATGAAGACAGCCACTCTCACCTTAACTCTGGACGATGGTCGTCAGGTTCGATATCCTCATACCTACTTTGCTGCTGCCATGAATCTTCGGTTTGAAGGAGGCGGCTTTATGTTCTGTCCAAAGGCAGACTATAAAGACGGTTTTCTTGACATTATCACCATATCAGGTCTTCCAAAACTGAAAGTTCTGGCACTTCTTCCGACCGCATTCAAGGGATGGCATGTGCATGTGAAAGGAATTCATATCACTTCCTGCAAATCAGTTGATATCACCAGTGAACGGGCGCTTCCGATACATACCGACGGAGAACCGATATTTCGCCAGACGCACATCAATATCTTTCTGGAACCGGATCAATTACGAATTATTGCGTCACCATAAAAGATATACGAAACACCTTCTAAAAATTATTAACAAATAGTGAACTTGGTTGTTCATTCCTTTTTTTCATGTTATAATGCGGGTTGAAACTTGAATAGAATAATAAGGGCTTATCAAAGGAGATGTTATTGTGCAAGCCATTCATCAAGTAAAAAAACTTGCGAAAAAGTATAGCCATGCATGGGTTTTATTGTATATTCTGATTTATATGCCGTGGTTCACTTACCTGGAGAATCGTCAAAGCATTCATTACTACGTAATTCATTCTCCGATCGATAATCATATACCGTTTATTGAATATTTTGTAGTGCCATATCTTTTGTGGTTTGTATTTATTGCAGTAACAATGGGATATTTTTTCTTTACAGACAAGTGGGGATTTTATAAACTGGCAGCCTTTTTATTTACGGGAATGACGGTCTTTCTTATCATATGCACCATCTTTCCCAATGCTTTAAATCTAAGACCCACAACATTTGCGAGCGATAATATATTTATAGATCTCGTAAAAGTGGTATACCGGGCAGACACACCTACCAATGTCCTGCCAAGTATACATGTATTTAATTCTTTAGGCTCCTGTATTGCAATTGCACACAGTGATGCATTAAAAAAGCATCGAATGATTCAATACAGTGCCTATACATTAGCAGTTCTGATTATTCTGTCAACTGTATTTTTAAAACAGCATTCTGTGACAGATGTAATCGCAGCGGTTGCTATGGCATGTATCATATACCCGTTCGTATATGTTACGGAAGAGCGGAAAGCTCCAAAGCTTTCCCACCAGCCAATATAATTTCATAGGATCTAAGGAGGAGACGTATTATGTATGCAGAATTTAGTGACAACCTTGTAACCGGTAATGAGATGATTGATGCTCACCACAAAGAACTGATCGATCGAATCAACAAGCTTCTGGACAGTTGCGAACAGAGCAACGAAAAGGCAGTTGCTGTCCGTACACTGGATTATTTATCCGAGTACACAGATTTCCATTTCTCAGCAGAAGAGCAGCTTCAGCGCGAGATTGATTATCCTGGCTTTGCAAAACACAAAGAACAGCACGACGCATTTAAGCAGACAATCAAAGAACTGGAAGAAATGCTGGAAGAAGAAGAAGGCCCATCTCAGGCATTCGTTGAAAAAGTGCAGGAAAACGTAATCAAATGGTTCTATACCCACATTGAAGGCTTTGACCGTTCTGTCGCTGAATACAAAAATATGCGTGACAGCCACGAACGTCTGTAATCCTGAATATGTAGTTTAAAGGACTGTCGCAAAAATACATCTGTATTTTACGACAGTCCTTTTTATATACTTCTTTTGATTCCTGCATGACTGACATACTTTTCAAATGCGGACGGAATCGAATATTCTCTTTCTATCTCCTCCGGCCGGATAAATAAAAATCCTTTCCGGTTCGTTTTTTCCAGTTCATCGACAACCACTTCATATCCCTTCATATGCCATTCAATATGACTGAATACGTGTTTTGCATTTTCCAGCTTTTTTATCCGCACAGGCATAAGACCGATCTCTTTACAATATGCTGTAACTTCATCCTGGCTCATCCAGCCTTCCAGATTCGGGAATTCATATAAGCCGGCCAGAAGTCCCTTTGGCGGTCTCTTCTGGATTGCAAGTTTCTGTCCGTCTTTAAAAAGAAGAACGGTTCGTTTTTCGATTTTTCTGGCTTTCCCTTTACTCTTTACAGGGATCTCTGATATCACTCCTGCTTTTCTCGCTTCACACAGATATGCCACCGGACATTCCTCACACTTTGGACTTCCGTTCGGCACACACACGATCGCTCCCAATTCAATCAATCCCTGGTCAAAGTCTCCGGCAGCATGAGCAGGAATAACCGCTTCCAGTGCTTCTTCCATTCGTGTGCGCACACTCTGCTTCATGATATCTTCTCTGCTTCCGGTAATTCTTGAAATCACACGAAGGACATTGCCATCCACTGCAGGTTTGGGAAGTCCATATGCAAATGCGCTGATTGCTCCTGCCGTATAGCGACCAATCCCCTTTAAGGAAAGGATCTCCTCATACGTATCGGGAAATCTCCCCTTAAAATCTGTCATGATTTGCTTTGCTGCCGCCTGCATATTACGAACTCTGTTATAATATCCCAATCCTTCCCACAGCTTTAACAAGGTATCTTCCCTCGCTTCTGCCAGATCCTTCACGGTCGGAAGTTCCTGCAAAAACCGTTCATAGTAAGGCTTTACTGCTTCTACACGTGTCTGCTGAAGCATGATCTCCGATACCCACACGCGATAAGCATCCGGATTCTTTCTCCACGGAAGATCTCTTTTATGTCCTGTATACCACCGGACGATCGGATCGGCAAGTTCATACAATGCTGGATTCTCCAGTATGACCGGAACTCTCTGCGCAATATGGATCTCCTGCTGCGATACCGCACAGTCGTACGCCACCACATGGACACCCTCTCTGGCCGCGTTCTGAAGTGCCTCGCAAAATGCCGGATGTGTATCCATATTCGGAGTAAAGTAACGGACATCTCTCATCTGGATCACAAAAAAAACATATGCTTCATAACCTTCACGTACTGCTCTCGTCAATTCCTCTACATGCTTTACAGCTCTTTCACTGGGCGCATCCGGGAAGCGCACCCTCCCATTTTCTTCCAGTGTCACACCTTTCACTTCTATAAGAACTTTTTTCTCTCCTGCTTCCACATACAGATCGATCCTCGAATTTCCATAGGTATATTCGGGACGAATTCTGGTAATTCCTTCAATCAGGTTGCCTTCTTCCAGCCACTCTTTTACTGCTTTATTCGGAACCTGAGAATCCATATTCACGAGTTTTACGACATCTTCTTCACAATCTCCGGATACATGTTTTACCACTTTATCCACTGCAATCAGATCCCATTTTGTCTTACGTTTTGGGTCAAAAGCTTTCTGCAGATAGACGGTAGCTCCGGGAACCAGAAGTTCTGCACATCTTCCGGTATTCTTTACATGTACTGTTTCTGTATCTCCGTCAATCTCTGCATACGCAATAAACCGATTCGGCCTTGCAATAAATGTTCCTTTTTGAATATTTTCATATTTCATCTGTCACTCATTATCCTTTTCAACTTTTTTACAAAGTAAAAAAGCCTCCATTTAATATGAAAGGCTTTTTAGAAGGGAACGTGGTGGAGATCTCACCACAAGCAATATTATCGTTTGATTGTATTATAGCCCAACGTTCCCGATAAATCCAATCACTAATTTTAATATACATTTTCATTTATAGAAATACTCTATATCATGCTTTTTTATCCATCTACGCATCAAAATCTACATGATATACAGTCTCTCCGTCATGAATATCCACATAGTGCAGATCAAACTGATTCTTCAGGATCTCCATGCATCCCTGATAGAACAATGTATCGCTTTTTTTGATTCCGAATATATAGGTACCTTCTTCCTGAGCATCCGCTTCATCACTGACTTCATTATAGAATTCTCTCCCGTCAATTTCTCCCGGATAACCTGCATTTCTTATCTTTTCCTCAATCAGTCTGTACAATTCTTCCATAACCTAATCCTTTCTGACATCATTCACAGGCCGCTGCCAATTATCATAAGTTATTTTACCACGAATCCTTCTGTTTTGAAACTGATAAGTTATGTCAACCGAAGACCTCATTATATTCTTATTTTCTCTTCTTTCTGTATCTGTACAATTTTACTGTCCTGTATCACTAAAGTAATCGATCCAAACCGGAGTTCTTTGATCATCTGTTGAAGCAGTTTAATATATTCGTCATTTTTCTGCTCATCCGCCATATTTTTCTCCCCTTTCCATCTACTTATTAGTCCATGATAACACAGCAGAATATTACTGTCTAATTCTCAAAAAAAATATCCGGCAATAAATTAAACTTATAACCATACCGTTTGATATTTTCATATATATCCTTACTTTCTATGATTCCATATTTTGTATTTATCGTTGTCATCCCATCTCACCCATACTAGATATAATAATTGATGCTCTCTTCATGTGCAAAGTTAAGCTGTTCCAGTATTTTATTTCTATATAAAGTAAAGGCAGAATGACTTCTGTTTCTCGGATATCCCATCTCAATATTGATCTCATTAATGATTCTTCCCGGTCTTGGAGACATTACGATTACCTTCTGAGAGAGATAGATTGCTTCATCCACGTCATGTGTGATCAGAATCATCGTATTGCCTCTTGCTTTCCACAGGTCAATCAGAGCATCCTGAATATTCATTCGGGTAAATGCATCCAGAGCTCCCAGCGGTTCGTCCAGCAGCAGTACATCCGGTTCATTTGCAAGAGCCCTTACAAGTGCGACACGCTGACTCATACCACCGGACAATTGATTTGGATAAGACTTTTTGAATTTTGTAAGTCCCACAATATCAAGAAGCTGCTCTGCAAGTTCCTTTTTTCTTTTACCTTCTTGCAGGACTTCAGACCAAACAGAACATTATCCCAGACAGTCAGCCACGGGAACAACGCATGATCCTGAAAAACCAGTCCTCTCTTTTCACTTGTCCCGATAATCTTCTCTCCATTACAATAGACTGTTCCCAATGTCTGAGCAACTTCGTAATAGTTTTTCGGCACATTCGCCACACCCGTCATTGAAGAAACTGTAACCGGGAACCAGACTCCCAATCCAATCAGAAATGCAGAACCGCCAAACATGGATGTTGCAAGCATCATCACAATCGGCATATAGGTAGTTGTAGGAATTGCTCCCAGAACCTTTGTGACCGGCTGTATCCAGTAACTTATTTTTTTCGACCATCCCGCACCGATCCCTGAGATCAGTCCGACAATCACACCTCCGAAATCTACTGTTCTCTCTTTACTCCGCCGTACAATGGGGCAGTTATTTTTATGGGCTTTTATTTATTCAAGGTTCTCTCCGCTTCAAGCTCTGCCCGTATCTCATCCACACGTTTCATAATGCTGTCAATCGCATCAATCTCATCCTGTGCACGTTTCTGGTTCTTTCTCATATCCTGTTCCAACTGAGCCCGTTTAGACAGATCTCTCCTGAAAAGTAATTTGAACATAGTTCTTACAAATGGCTGTATAAAAAACAATTGCGTAAAGAACGCAAACGGGAAATTAAGGCATACAAGCTTCAGCCAGTTTGCAAGCAGCGTCCAGATACAGAATCCCTGATAATATGGATAATAAAACCACGCCGCAAGAAAGCTCATGGACGGACACATCAGTCCGACCGTGGCACAGATGATTGCACTCTCAAATATCATCGGGTGATTTTTCCTGGGATCAAAGACTTTGCTTGCCAGCCGAAATGAACAGGGACTTCCCATCACACATTCCAGCAGATAGGCGAAAAAGAACTCTATCAGAATCACCGACCAGATGGACAGCATTTTCCCAAACATGTACACTCCACCCTGCGCATGAATGGCATGAATGACGGAGTCTTCACCAGTCAAACTCATCAAAAGGGTTCCGTTCACTACATACAGGCTGTAAAAAACATACGCATGTACAGTTACTAATACAGTCAGGAAGGCAAAGACCATCCTTTGAAATTGATTTCTTGGCATTATTTTTTTCCTCCTTTTTCACAAAAAAATAGTGCAGGCACCTGATTCTTGAACTTCTCATAGTTACCGTAATCAGATTTATGTGCCCTGCACTACTTGTGTCGTTTATGTATCATTATCCTTTTACCGAAACATAACTTACCATAAATCTCTGCAAAAAATCAAGAATAAATTCATTTTTGTATTTTATCTGGGTACTCTATCGCTTGACGAATCAAAATAATTCCTTTATAATAGTAATAGTTATTAATATTGTTTTTAAACTAACAATACAAAGGAGGTGCCTGAATGGCAATTTACAAATGCATTGTCTGCGGTGCAATCTATGATGAAGAAAAGGAAGGTAAACCGATTACAGATCTCGAGGGCTGCCCGGTATGCAAACTTCCGATTTCCAATCTGGTACGCACAGACACAGACAAAGAAGACCCCATACTACAGTCTTATTCCGGTGAGCTGGCTTACGACAGTTCTACTGCCCGGCATGATCCATCCTGCCGTTATATGGAAGAAATCCATGAAATGGCAGTAACAGGAAAATCCATTGGAGGTTCCATGGGAACGAAGATGCCTATGCCGGACTGGGACGATATCCTGCTGCTTGGTGCACAGCTCAACCCACCGCCGCTCAATGACGAAGATGAAGTAGATACTGTTACCGTAATCGGTAAACACGCAAAAAAACCTATGGTACTGAATAGCCCGATCTATATTTCCCATATGTCTTTCGGTGCTTTATCCCGGGAAATCAAGGTAGCTCTGGCGAAGGGTTCTGCAATGGCAAAAACTGCCATGTGCAGTGGAGAAGGCGGTATTCTGCCGGAAGAAAAGCAGGCGGCGTACAAATACATATTTGAATATATTCCGAATAAGTACAGTGTAACGGATGAAAATCTGCGCTCTTGTGATGCAATTGAGATCAAGATCGGTCAGGGCACAAAACCCGGAATGGGCGGACATCTTCCAGGCGAAAAAGTGACTGCAGAAATCGCTGCAATCCGTGGGAAAAAGCAGGGGGAAGATATTCAGAGCCCGAGTAAATTCCCGGAACTGAATTCCAGAGAGGATCTGCGGGAAATGGTTGATATGCTCCGTGAACGTTCTGACGGTCGTCCGATCGGTATCAAGATTGCTGCCGGTAACATTGAACAGGATCTCGAATACTGTGTCTATGCACGTCCTGACTTTATCACGATTGACGGAAGGGGAGGTGCTACAGGATCCAGTCCTCTGCTTCTCAGAGAAGCGACCACCGTTCCTACCATCTATGCACTGTATCGCGCCAGAAAGTATCTTGATGCGGTTGGTTCTGACATCTCTCTCGTAATCACCGGCGGCTTACGTGTATCTGCTGATTTTGCAAAAGCGCTTGCTATGGGAGCTGATGCCATCGCCATTGCAAGCTCTGCACTGATTGCAGCTGCCTGTCAGCAATACCGGATCTGCGGCACAGGAAATTGTCCGGTTGGAATCGCCACCCAGAATCCGGAATTGAGAGAACGTCTGAAAGTAGAAGCCGCCGCCAAACGGGTAGCAAACTTTTTAAATGTATCGCTCAGTGAGCTTCGCACTTTTGCAAGAATAACAGGAAATCGTTCTGTTCACGGATTATCTCTGGATAACCTTGTAACTACAGACAGAGATATTGCAGATTATACCGATATCCGCCATGTCGGCCGGGCCCTGGACTATGGCATTCCAACATCTACCACTCAAAAGGAGGAAACAACGATGAAACAATACAGATGTAAAGTATGCGGGGAGATTTTTGAAGTAAAGGACGGGGAGACACCGGTATGTCCACGCTGCAGAATGTCCGGTGATAAGCTTGAACTAATTACAGCAGAAAATAAGAACAAATATGCAGGTACTCAGACAGAAAAGAATCTGCAGGCTGCTTTTTCCGGTGAATCCGGAGCCAGAAACAAATACACCTTCTTTGCTTCTGTTGCAAAAGAGGAAGGTTTGGAGCAGATTGCCGCATTATTTTTAAAAACTGCTGAAAATGAACGCGAGCATGCAAAGATGTGGTTCAGAGAGTTGAACGGAATCGGTGATACAGCTGCGAACCTTGCCGCTGCCGCTGACGGTGAGAATTATGAATGGACCGATATGTACGATGGCTTCGCAAAAACTGCAGAAGAGGAAGGCTTCCCTGAACTGGCTGCCAAATTCCGTATGGTAGGTGCCATTGAAAAACATCACGAAGAACGGTATCGTGCGCTTCTGAAGAACGTGGAAACGGCATCTGTATTTGAAAAAAGTGAAGTTAAAGTATGGGAATGCCGTAACTGCGGCCATATCGTCGTAGGAACAAAAGCTCCGGAACTCTGCCCGGTATGCGCTTATTCCAAGAGCTATTTTGAAATCCGCGAGGAAAATTATTAAAGACTGGCTGTAAAATATATTTGCTCCACAATATTTTCTGCACTGAAAAACAACAGGTTCAAAAATGTATGAAACACCTTTTGAACCTGTTGTTATCCGAGTGATCCTATATTTCTACAATCTCTTTTCAAAATGACCATCCACAGAGCATCCTTCTGTAAATATCATAAACGCATCCGGATCTATACTATGAACAATCTTCTTAATCTTAGCTACTTCATACTTGGATATCATAACATATAAGATATATGCTGTCTTTTGCGTATATGCACCTTTCCCATCCCAGTTGGTTACTCCACGTCCTGTCTGCTCCATAATTGCCTTTGAAATTCCCTGTTTTTTTGTAATAATCATAACGCTGGTATTGATATTCTGAATATGTATCCGGTCAACTGCAAGCGAGAACACCGTTGCATATATAAGTGAATAGATCACGATCTCAATATTAAACAAAAACAGGCAGACACCATAGACAAAAAAATTGATAATGATCGTCACTTTTCCGACACTGAAGCCCGGATATTTTTTTGAACAATACAACCCGATAATATCCGGTCCTCCCGCCGAAGATCTACCTCGAAGAATCAGTCCGCTCCCTGCACCGCATACAATTCCGCCTATAATACACGCTGTCAGATAGTCTTCCACGATCGGAATCTTCGGGATCGGAACGATAACCAGAAACGAACTCATCAAACCTACCATAATCAACGTTCGCACAGTAAATCCTTTTCCCATAGAACGATATCCTAAGTAAAAAAGTGGAATATTAAAAACAAAATACAGAATACCTGTCAGATTAAGCTGCGGCGGTATCGGAAGATGCAGCCCCTCAGTTAACAATAACCCTGTCAGCTGCGATATTCCCATAAATCCTCCACTATACAGTCCCATAGGTACGATCAACAGGTTAAACCCCGCACTGTAAATCAGATTACCCGCTACAGAACAGACATACTCCGTCATTTTTTCTCTCTTTTTTGCATCCGCCAGATACTTCACTTCATATTCCCCCTTTGTATGTTTTTCTCTCATTTAATTATTTTGAGAAATTCCTGTGTCAGAAGCGATTACCTATATTATAAATCAACTGACGGAACAACACAAACGAAAAGGGAAATATGCACATATAAGTAAGAATGAACCATCAGTCACCGACAAGTCCGGTCTTTTCCATCAACTCCTGCAGTAATACAATATCTGCTCCGATCTCTTTAATATCCTGTCCGGCATATACCGATGCATCTTCTGATGTGACCGTCAGTTCATAAGCTTCTCCGTCTGTTGTATATTCATAGGTCACCCAGTCCAGATTGTCAATTTCCGCAAGCATTACATATGCATATGATTCCAGTTCTTCCCTGGCACCTTCCTGCAGTTTCTCAGGAACAGGATCTGAAAAGATCATTTTCCATCCAAAAGGCGTCTTCTCTGTCTGCAGAACGTTCGTAAAGTTTCCGAATTTTCCCTCCAGATTCAGTGCTGCCACAGTACTTCCGTTTGCCGGCATATCTCCTACATACGGATGTCTGGTATGATATACGGATGAAGTCATTGCTGATATAGAACTTCCATTAGCCCAGATAATTCTGTCATCAATCCTGACCTCTGTAATTTTATCGCATGCAATATATTTTTCTTCAAATTTGTTTTCATAAATCGGACTGTTACGGACACTCCGGAAAGAAAGAATAATCACGCCATCTTCCTCACAAAACTGCACCTTTGAAACGTCCAGTTTCTCATCTATCATTCTTCCTGATATATTCAGTACATTGTCCTGAACTTCTACATAACACGCTATATATTCGCTGCTCACCTGCGTCCCGATCACATAATCTTTTACGATCCAAAACGCTGCTGCCACAACAATAATAATCAGACTGATCCCAAGAATGACTCTTCTGGCATATTTCTGGTAGATCTCATCCATCGGCTGCATATTCTCTCCTCCTTTCGTTCCTTCTATCATGTTAATGAATATTTTCAGTGATTCGTTACAATATATCACAAAATTTTTTATAGTAAAAATGCGATGGCCATTTTATTTCAGCCACCGCACACCAGCTTTCCATTCCTTTATCTTTTCCAGCCGTTCTTTGTATGTTTCTTCCATTCCCTGTCCGTCCGGTCTGTAATACTCCCTTCCGAGAAGCGCATCCGGAAGGCACTGCATATCCGTCAGTTTTTCTTTTGTATCATGCGCATACTGATACCCTTTTCCATAATTCAGATCTTTCATCAGATCTGTCACTCCATTCCGGATTACGAGCGGGACCGGCTCAGCCAATTGCTGTATTGCATCTTTTTTCGCTTCTTCATATGCAACATACAACGCATTGGATTTGGGTGCAAGCGCCATATAGACCACAGCCTGTGTCAGATGAACCGAACACTCCGGCATTCCGATAAAGTGACATGCCTGATAGGCAGCCACCGCAATCTCCAGTGCTTTTGGATCTGCAAGTCCTACATCCTCACTCGCAAATCTCGTCACACGCCTGGCAACATAAAGCGGATCTTCTCCGGCCTCCAGCATACGGGCCAGCCAGTACACCGCCGCATCGGGGTCTGAATTTCGCATGGATTTATGAAGTGCTGAGATCAGATTGTAATGCTCTTCTCCTTTTTTATCATAAAGGAGTGATTTCTTAGACGTACACTGCTCAACTGTCTCCTTTGTCACAGTCACCGTTCCTCTGCTGTCGAGTTCTCCGTTCAGCACTACCATTTCCAGTGTTGAAAGTGCATTTCTTGCATCTCCATTCGCAAAATTTGCAATCATCTCCAAAAGATCCTCTGATATCCGGATATCCTGTCCCCCAAATCCTCTGGAATCTTTCAGTGCCCGCACCAGCAGAGACTTCAGTTCCTCTGTCTTCAATGCCTGAAGAACAAACACCTTACACCTCGAAAGCAACGCACTGTTGATCTCAAATGACGGGTTCTCCGTTGTCGCACCGATCAGAATAATACTGCCTTTTTCTACAAATGGAAGGAATGCATCCTGCTGCGCTTTATTAAATCGATGAATCTCATCCACAAACACGATGGTCCGCTCCCCACAAAAGCGATTCTGTTCTGCCTGCTGCATCACGGTACGGATCTCCTTTATTCCGCTTGTCACGGCTGAAAAGTCAATGAATGCCGAATGCGTTCGATTGGCTATAATCCGGGCAAGTGTTGTCTTTCCGATCCCCGGTGGACCCCAGAAGATCATTGATGAGATCTGATCGCTTTCGATCAGGCGCCGGAGCACCTTTCCCGGTCCCAGTAAATGAGTCTGACCTGCGTATTCTTCCAGATTCTGTGGGCGCAGACGAGCTGCCAATGGTTCCGGTATAGTATTTTCAAACAGTGACATCTGCTCCATTACACATCACAATCCCTTTCTGATGATTCCAGAACTTCCTCTGTATCTCTCTGCTTCTTTTTTGCTTCCCTCTCTTTTCGGATCTGTTCCCGTTGTTTTTTAAAGGAGGCATCCATCGCAGTTCCGATACATAATCCGATTCCCATTCCAAGACACATTCCCGTTGCCGTATTTCCTGACAGATTTCCAAAAGAAAGTCCGATACTGAGTCCAAAAAGCATATAGATTGCCATCCATGAAGTGCTTTCCTTCTCAAGAACGAACCGGTCTCCTTCTTCTCCAACACCATCCGGCTGAAAAGACAATTTCTCCAGGACTCTTCTGGATGCCATATTGTCGGAAGCCACCTCTGCTTCGACAAAATATACATTTTCCTGATACATTGCCCAGTCAATCATCGCTTTCGCTGCTTCCGTTGCATATCCGTTTCCTTCATACTCTGTATCAATTCCATACCCGATCTCCACACTGTAATGTTCCGCCGGGCCTTTGAAACCGATATCTCCAATTTGCTTTCCAACCTCTTTCTTATTCTCTTTCAGGCAGATCTTCCATGCCGTATACCAGATACGCTGATTTGGATTCTGACGGCAGCCGTCCAACATCTCCTGATATGCCTGCTTAAGCTCCGGTGAATCCGTCACCCGGATCAGATTCTCCAGTTCTTCATCTGTCATCGGCAGGATCATCAGTCGCTTCGTCTTCAACTGTACTGTTTTTTTCCCCATTTTTCTTTCACCCTCTTAATCTAATTCCTAATCCAATTCCTAACCCAATTCCAAAATAATTATCTTACTATATACGATGTAACAGCCTGACGTATATACCAGTTCAAACGATGCGAAAATGGTTCACTGTCCTGAAGAAAATCAAAATGATCCACCGCCTTTTCTAATGCCTGAAGACAGTAAAGAACCAGTCCCAGACTCTGCCTGCGTTCTGTCTTCATCTCTGCCCTTTGAAGCTTAAGCGCCTGCTTCATACGTTGTGTTTTTATCTTTGCTATGTATATAATGCACAATGTGCGTTAGATCATTGTTCTATGCACTTTAGTATCCTACTTCTCTGCATCCACAAACTTCCTGATCTCATCCCATCTGTCCAGTGCAGTTTTCTTACCGATTTCATAAGCTTCTTTGAGCTTCTGTGGATTCTTTTCTACACGACTGACCGGCAGAGCCTGTTCCGGCCGAATGACAAGGAATCTTCCTTCCTTTTCTCCTCTTATAATATACTCAAGTGTTTCATTATATATCTCATGCCGCTTCTCCATTGTCTCAATCAGCTTCGGATAAGCCTTATACTGTCTCCGGATCAGCGGCATGATACCTGCTTTCTTTTTCCGGTAATCCAATGGGCGGGTAAGGATAATCACATTTTTCTCATATCCGATACGCTCAAAATATCTGACCGGAATAGAATCTGCAATTCCACCATCCAGCATCTTCCTTCCATCAATCTCAACAATCTGCGATACGACCGGCATGGATGCGGAAGCACGAATCCAGTCAAAGCCCTGTTCTTTCTCTCCTTCATACTTATGATAAACCGCCTCACCGGTCTCAATATCCGTACAGACCACATAGAAATCCATCGGATTCTCCCTGTATGTATCAAAATCAAATACATCGTATTTCAGTGGTACTTCGTGATAACAGAACTCTGTATTGTAAAGATTGCCGGTAGTAAAAAGAGACCGGATACTACAGTAGCGCCTGTCCCTGCAAAATCTAAGATTATAACGAAGCGCACGACCTATCTGCCTCGACTTGTAATTACAACCAAAAGCGGCTCCCGCCGACACTCCGATCGCTCCGTCGAATTCCAGCTGTCGACTCAGCATCACATCCATAACACCGGCGGTAAACATTCCACGCATAGCTCCGCCCTCTAATATTAACCCTGTCTTCATGTACTTCTCCTTTTATACCATCCTTGCAAAAGCAATATCCGCTCTTTCAAATGGAAATCTTTCTCTAGTCAACATCTCCATTATACCACTAACTATCTCAATCGGCATTATTTTGCATTCTGATATGAGATCATAATATGACTGGGAGCAAAGATCACCGCTGCAATCACCAGTAATACCGACCTGCTCATAATCCCGCTGAAAAGGAATAATACAGATGGAATCACAGAAAGTGCAAGCGCCCGGAACATACTGTTTTTTCGAAAACAAATCATCCAGATGATACAATACAAAGCCACCAGAATCACATCCACAATCAGATAGATTGCTAAACACTCGTCAGACCACCAGCCAAACCAGGTTCCCGGAATATTGACGACCATAAATCCAAAGCATCCGAATCTTCCGATTTGCTCCGCCGTCTCGACCAGTTGATTCTTCCATTTGTTTTCAAATCCATCCTTATGTGCAACTGCAAATATGATATTGGGAATCATAATTACGATCATAAATACAAGTCCAAATACATTGATCCATCCCATAAAAACACCTCTGTCTATCCTTTTGTTAGTAGACCGCCATAATACAGCATCCGGTAAGCAGACATGGAATCACTCCCAGTGCCATCCCAATAAAGGAATGAATCACATGGTATTTCTTCTGATGGTATGCCTGATCCATATGTTCTGTTCCCGGAAGACGAATACATCTTATATTTGCAAAAAGTACCCAGTCCAAAAAGAAGCAGTCATACCAGTCGATCAACAGCCACATTCCATAGCTTGCCAGAAAGGCTGATGCAAAATCTTTTGCACCGGCCCACACCACCAATACAGATAATATAGCGAGTGCCAATAACAAAGCAAAACTCTTTTTCAACAATACAGGTATACTAAATGCCTGTGTCGGAATTCTCTCATGATTTTCAAAATAAGCTTCCTGAATATCTTTCGGATAATCATGAATCCACCAGATTGGGTTCCTGATGAGAGGAATCATAATCAATCCGGTAAATAAAATAATAAGCACACAACATTCTATTATGTAAATTGTCCAATTCATATTTCATCCTTCTTTCTTTTCTAAGTAGCGCTATGATTCTTATTTCTTTAACAAAATTATAGCTCTCCGATTAAAATCAGGATAGCCCGGGAATGCAGACAAATGTGTTTATTTTATAGGTAGCATTCTGGTCTTCGGATTCTTCTATTTTTTATGTTCCTGATAGAATTTTTTCAAATCGATCTTTACATCGTCTGGCAACAACGTCTTCTTCACTCCCCGAATAGCACCCTCAAGAGCCATCAGTCGATGAATACATGCCGATTCATCCACTTCCTGTATTCTAAGCCATGCCTCTTTCGCACCAGTTTCTTTTAATTGATCAGCAGTACTGATTCCAACCCGGACAAGTTGTTCTTCTACCTGTTTTCCGATATTCGGAAGCTTTGATAATTCTCCCATAGATGCATCCTCCTTTTGTATTTAACATAGACATCTTCATTTCGACAATTCAAAATCCATGAAGCTTATATAAAATCTTTAAAGCAGCCTGTTCCTTGCTGCTCGTTACGTGTCATATCTGCAAAAATACAGCGTGTCGGTATCTGTATCATATATTCCAATTGTAAAATTAAAAGAAGCCCTGTGCAGAATATCCTCTTCCTCATTCATTTGTCTGTCAATCAAAATATAATATCCATTCTGAATTTCCGGCACCAGAGTATTTCCTCCATCATCCTTCAAATATGGACCAACACTACTGGATTCATCTGTTGTTCCATATACCAGCGCTGTCACAGTTTCATCCATAGGAAAAGCTTTCCAGCTATTATCTTTTCGGATCTGATTCAGCGCACTGTCATCAGCGAAACGATACACGATACAGGAAGTGCCCTCATTATGAAAACCACCATGATCATCTAATTGCGAAATTTCTCTGCCATTTGATACATCAATATTCAGTTCTTTTTCAATCTGATCCTGTTGGTGCTCAGAACTGCAGGCAGTTAAGAATAATGTAAAAGCAACTATTACACTTGTTGCATAAAATAATTTTTTCATATGATACCTCCGTTACTTCTCGAGAAACCAATCCAACTTATGTAAATGATCTAGTACTGTTCTATATTAGAATCATCATCTCATTATTGCGAACTTATTTCGCAATTATCAGTTTATACTGTCATTATACAATGTCTCCAATATCCGTAACAGACAATTTTTTCTGCGGATTGTGTCAGTTTTATAGATTCTTTTTATCTTTATGCTTTGCGCTTCGTTTCATTCCAACACGCGATCCACATACTCACTTCTCCTCCACCATCTGCATGATTCCCGTATTGCAGAAAACCGCCCTGCTCATTCAGAAATTTTTTTGCAATTGCAAGTCCCAGCCCCTGATGTGTCCGATCATGACGGCTGGCGTCTCCACTGTAAAATACACTGTCTGCGTATTTCAGGTCTTTTTCCGTAAATCCGGAGCCGAAATCACGGACAGATACTACCATATATTCCTGATTCCTCTGCCATTTTCCCTGAATCCTTACCTCAATTCCTTTTTCCTTCTCTGTATATTCGACTGCATTGCTCAAAAGATTATTCCATGCCCTGATCATATCTGATGCGCAGCAGAGCATCTCTCTATCAGGAACTTCTGCCTGAAATGCGATTGGAATTTTCTTTATCGCAGCGAACTTAGATGCAGTCTCCCGCAACATTTCTCCCAGACTGGTACAGGAAATCACTTCTTCTGTTCTTTCCTGCTTCCTTCCCGCCAACACCTGTCTCATACGCTCCAGATATTTTTCGATATCTTTCACATTGGATAAAATATCTTCTGTACATTCCATATTTTCCGCAGATAATTCTTCCTCCGCCAGAAGCTCTGCATTTCCCCGGATGATCGTGAGCGGCGTTTTAATATCATGTGCAAGAGAAGATAACTGTTCCTGTTTCTGCCGTTCCATGTCCCACTGTCGGTTTAAGGAATCTTTCAGAGCAGATTTCAGATGTGAAAGAGAATTCATAACCTCATCTATCTCCAGTATCTCTGAAGATTTTTCCGGAAAGTCCAGATCATTCTCCGCTATCTTCTCCGTTACGCCGCGCAGTTCTCTCAACTGGCTGTCCAGTTTTTTTGCAAAATACCTGGACAGCAATACAGCATTCAGGATAAAAAGCACCGCATCCAGTATGAAATAAAGAACTTCCGGAGAAGGCAAAATGTCATTCAACATTTCCCATGAATATTTCATATGGAGATCATATTTTACAATGCAGATATCACCCGTATCCTGCTTAATAAATCGGAAATAATCTCCATTGGAATCATAAATATTCTTTTTTTCATAATGATTCCAGGCATTATCCTGTTCATTTTCCGAAAATGTTCCTGACTTCCATGTCCCATCTACCGTATACACACCATAGGTACATCCCTTTGGGATCCACTGTTCAGGACATTCTCCGGCAGTCTGAATTTCCCGCATATTTTTGTTCAACTGAACCTCTGCATAATTTGCCGGCAATGTCACTCCCAAATAAGAACTTCCAATCAACAGCAGGGTTACTCCAACAACGATTACAACAGTCACCACGCAAAACAGCACTGCAAATCTAAAAAACAGACCCGCCAAAGTTTTCTTCTTTCCATTTACTTCCATCGATATCCAATCCCCCACACCGTTTCAATCGGATTCATCCCAAATATCTGAAACTTAGCCCGAATATTCTTGACATGTTCTGTAATTGCGGAGCTGTTGCTATCCCCATCAAACCCAAACACCTGCTCTAAAATCCGTTCTTTGGAAAATACCTGGCCCCGGTTCAGTGCCAGATATTCACAGATTTCATACTCTCCTTTTGTCAGAGATACTTCTGTATCCTGACAGAACACCCGCTTCTCCTGCAGGGAAAACTGGACCTCACCCATGTGTATCATATGTCTTTTCTCCCGATGTTCTCTCCGAAGATGTGCAGATACTCTTGCACGAAGTTCCCCGATTCCAAAAGGTTTTATGATATAATCGTCTCCGCCGATTCCCAGTCCTTCCATCAGATCTTTTTCCGCCGTCTTTGCAGTCAGGAATATGATAGGGCAGTCTACCTGATCGCGGATTTTCCGACACAGACTGAAACCATCCATTCCCGGCATCATCACATCCAGAAGAATCAGTTGATATTTCGTCAGCATTTCATACTTCAATTTCAAGGGATCATCCAGAACCGTTACCAGGTATCCTTCTCTTGACAACGCTCTGCGTATGACTTCCAGGATTCCTCTGTCATCATCGATTGCTAATATTTCAATCATTGTACTGCCTTCCTTCATAATAATAGATCCATATTCCAATTATGACGCACAGAATAATAAAGAGCAATAAACAGATTATCCCGTTTTGCTTCAGAAAAAAAAGCAGACCGCCTGTTTCATTCTGCTCTATCCTGCCGTATAGTAACATGGTTCCTCTTGCACTCCAAGTACAGGGGAAAAACTGCCATCTTCCATCTCCCAGTCCGGTGAGGAACAGACCCGATAACAGGGATTGAGCTACACCAATACACTGGGACACGGTTCGGGAGAACCGGAGATTGAAAAATAAATGTTCCAGATACAAAGGCATACTTCCCATAAATAATGCCAGAATCATCCTCAGATACCCACTTATAGAAAGACCTTCTTTTCCGAGAAGCATATGGTATCCCATGCCAAACAAAATCACTGCACCGGCAATTGCCATCAGGCACATTCCCACAAGCACCATCCATTTTACTGCCAGCCCTTTCCATTTATTCTCATAGCTCCCCAGAAAAACCTGAAAATGATTCTGCTCTTCTAATCCAATATTACCCGCACAGATGATACTGACCAGAAAAGGCAGCACCATTCCGATAACTTCCATATAGCCTGCAATCTGTACCTGTTCACTCCATCCGGAGAATCGATAATACAGAAGAAATACACTGCTTGACAGCAGCGGAATCGCCACATGAAAAGCATATAAAAACGTGTGCCGCATTTTCAAAAGTTCTGCACGTATTCCCTGAACCATGACCTTCATCTGGAATTCACCTGCCTTTCAAACCATGTTCTGCTTCCCCACCAGAACAAAAAGAACCAGATCAGCGCTGCCGGAATTCCGATCAGCAAGTTGTCCATTCCGGCAAGCTCCGGAGAATAAGTCATCTGCCCCGGCTGCAATATCAGACCGTTCGGTAAGACTCCCAGTATCGGGCACATCAACCGTGCGGTAATTGCTCCGGGGAACAGTGCAAACCATGACTTTAAGGAAACGATCACGGATATAATCGTATAGAATCCCACATGAATCACAAGCATCAGAAATGTTCTCATTTTCTGGCTCAGAATCAGACAAAACGGGATCTGCCAAAGTGTAGTCATCCACATCACAATCCCCGCCAGAATCTGCATTCCAATTGACGGTGACACGATATATTCCATATGAAACGCCCACTCCATTCCTTTTCCAATCAGAACAGTCAGAAGTACAACGCATAGAACCGAGATTCCTGATATCACAGCTCCTACCAGTATCTTAGCATCCCATATCTTTCCCATACTGCACGGCAAAGACCAGATGGTATGATTCTTTTTCCTTTGATCCTTTCCCCCGATCATACTGCAGAGGATTCCGATATATCCCGGATATAATCCCATATACCACCAGTTATAACTGTCCACCGCAAAAAATGTATGTGTCAGCCAGGCAGCCAGCAGCACCGTGATCAGCGGCATCATAACGGTGATGACATTCATGGATGTATGGCGGTACTTTAATCTTTCTGCTAAAAAATACTGTTTCATCTTTCTTTCCGTCCTTTCGCTACAACTTCCATAAATAATGCTTCCAGATCTTCCTGTTCCTCCATCTTTCCTTCAAATCCGAGCTTTCCTTCTGAAATAATTCCGATATAATCTGCCGTCTGTTGAATCTCACTCAAAATATGGCTGGACAAGATTACCGTAATCCCTTTTTGCGGAAAACTTCGGATCAGTTCCCGCAATTCCTGTATTCCCAGCGGATCCAGCCCATTGATTGGCTCATCCAGCACCAGAAGCTTCGGATCATTCAAAAGTGCAAGTGCAATTCCCAGTCTTTGTTTCATTCCCAAAGAAAATGCTCCTGCCTTTTTCCTTCCCGTATCCGCAAGATCCGTCAATGTAAGCACTTCGTGCATTCGTTCCTCACTGACCCCCAGAAGCAATGCACGTACCTTCAGATTCTCCCATGCCGTCAGATTCTCATAGATGGGCGGTGTCTCAATCAGTGCGCCGATCTCAGACAAGTCCTTCCGTGACCATTTATGTCCCTGGAAGAAAATTCCTCCTGAAGTCGGGCGCAAAAGCCCTGTCATCATTTTTAAAAGCGTAGACTTTCCCGCACCATTCGGTCCTAAAAGTCCATACACACAATTTTCCGGGATTTTCATTGTGACTTCTTTTAAGACCTTCTGCCCTTTAAATTCCTTTGAAAGATTCTTAACTACAATGATATGATCCTCCATTTCAAAAACCTCCTGTTTTGTATTTCTACTATCAGTGTAAAAAACAATTCTAAGGAATTTATAAGGGTGGAAAAAATCTTCCTCATCTATAACACAAAACCGATAAACTGTGAGGTATATCACAAGTTCATCGGTTTCGCTTTTTATACAATTTGCCATTCTTTGCCCTGTCAATAAATTTCTCTTTAAAGAATATCCTGCCATGTGTCTCTTCAGTCCAATTAGCTCTCTATTGTCTGTGAAGAAGTCTCATTTTATACGCTCTGATCCTTGCCGCATATTTACTGGTCATGATCACTCCTACAATCATCATACCAAAAGTGATACCCAGACACATTCCACCCAAAAAATTATTCGAATGATCTGTAAAAACCAAGACCACATAGATCACTGCCGCAATAAACCCGCCGATAAACAGCCAGTGCATACGTTTTGTTAATTTCTGTTTTTCCTCATTACTATAATCAGCTACTTTTAATACAGTTTCTTCTAATTCCTTATTCATTTTCTCACTTTTCCTTTCTCCATCAAGTAATTCTCTCAGATCCACATCATAATAATCAGCCATTTCGATCAGAATATCCAGATCCGGCAGATTACTGCCTGTTTCCCATCTTGATACGGTTCTTCTGGATATCCGAAACCGTTCTGCAAGCTGTTCCTGTGTAAGATTCTTTTCTTTCCGAAGGTCTTTGAGAAACCTTCCGATTTTTTGTTGATCCATGATCCTTTGTCCTCCTTTCTGGGGAAAACATACCTCACAAGTATCTCATATGTACAGGACACAAAGTGAGCAATGCCCTGTTTTTTTGTATGAGACACCATTTGTCCGGTTTTCCTCAACTATGGTTCTGTTTTGATTGTTTTTTCTGCTCTTTTAACTCTAGTTTTTCACATCTGGTCAATGATTTTCTTCCGATCATCCAGATATTTTTCAATCGCTGCATCCAGCATCTTTTCTTCTTCATCACTCAGTTCCCAACCAAAGCAGGCACAATTTTCCTCTATCTTTTTTCTGCTCTGTGCCCCTACTATACACGTTGAAATAAATGGTTTTCTCATCGCCCAGTTCAATGCGATCTGTGCCTGTGGCACACCTCTTTCCTCCGCGATCCGGTCCAGAACCTCCATAAGCATCATCACTTTTGAAAACATTGGTTCCCGGAAATACGGGTAAAAACGATTCCGGTTGTCACTTGGCGCATATTCCTGAATGGTCCGATAAGCCCCTGTGAGGATCCCGCCTCCCAGTGAACCGTACGTCATCACTCCCATTCCCTGGTCTGCTGCCCAGCGAATCTGTGATTCATATTCCCGTGCAACCATGGAATATTGTGGCTGATAAGCTTCTATCTCACAATATTTTTGTGCTTCCCGGATCTGTTCAATCGCAAAATTGGATACTCCGACATGCAGGATCTTTCCCTGTTTTTTCAGTTCACTGAGCGCACCGATCGTCTCTGCAAGCGGGACATTTGGATCCGGCCAGTGCACCAGATACAGATCAATGTAATCTGTCTTAAGATTTCGAAGCGATTTTTCACACTGCTGCATGATCTTTTCCGGTCTTCCGCAGCGAACATATTTCCCGTCAATAAAGTCATTCCCACACTTTGTTGCAAGAAAGATCTCCTTTCTTACGCCCATATCCTTCAGCACATCTCCGATATACCGCTCCGCCTGTCCGGCATTATAAGCCGGCGCCGTATCGATAAAATTAATCCCTGCTTCCACGGCGGCCCGGATTGCATCCTTTCTGATATCCTCCGGATTCTCATCCCAGCCGGCGCCTCCGATTCCCCAGGTACCCAGTGTCATCTCCGACACTTTCATTCCGGTTGTTCCAAATTCTTTATAACGCATTCTGCTTTCTCCCTTCTGATTCTATCTGTCGCATTGTTCCATTACATTCCCTACCACTCAAGCAGGATTATTTAATCAACTTACACCGGTGTTCCAACTTCAATCAGATTTCCATCCGGATCATAGAATCGAATCACCTTCTGTCCCCAGGAATGAGTTATCAGTCTGTTGACATATTTTACAGACGGCTGATATTTATCAAGTCTGTCAGCAAAAGCCTCTATTTCCTTTTCTTCAAAATATAACTCACTGGAATTGTTTTCCGGGATTACATCTTTTCCGATGAATTTCCTCCAGATCGTTTCCTCCTGAAGCACAAGTCCTTCCGTCAATATTACATTCCCCTCATGATCCACAATCACATCCAGACCAAATAAATCATGATAGAATTTCTTTGACTTTTCTATATCTTTTACAACAATCAGCACATTTTTCAACTTCATAATCTCAGCCTCCTCTTTACTCCTTCCCTTCAAGTATTCCTTCAGGTATTGCTTTCTCTAATCTTACACCATTTTACTGGATTGGGCGAACAAAATATTTCAACCCTTTCCCACCCTTTTTTCCCATTCTTTCCAGCTTATTTCTAAGAACCTAACATAACAACAGGGCGATAGTGAAAAAACTCTGCACCACTACCCGTTTTTTCCCTACCGCCACGCTGATCTGCTCTTTCACATGGAGTCAGATTGAATATTTTTTCCTATTCGCCCACTTCAAAACACTTTTTCTGAATATGGTCCCATTCCCGGTTCTCGCACCAGTATACTACGTGGTCTGTCACATCATATACCATGGAAACTACCGTCGGACAGACTGCCTGGGCTGTTGCTTTTAAGACCTGAAAGCAATCTTCTGCATCAAAGCCACTGTCAGCGCTTTCCAGCATTGCTGTGGCCGTCTCATACCGGTCCAGTCCCATCCATGGATGTCTTTCACTGTCTCCTTTAAAAGGTGAGAAATTGGTCAGAACGGAATATGGCGGGCGCTCCAGATATCTGTACCCCTGTCCCGGAATGATCTGCAGAACATTTCCGTTTCCATCTGAAAGCTGTGCCTGAAATGTCACGCCAGGGACACTGACAATCTCTCTGTTTTCAACAATTTCTCTGATCTGTCCGAATGTTTTCTTTTCAAGCAGCAGATCAATATCGAGATTTATAATATTCTCTGCCTCCGGATCCGACGGATCACTTCTCTGGTCGAACGGCCAGCAGGTCGGCATTGCAACAAAGTCGCCTCTCGCATTTGCCCCGAATAAAGGCATCCATCCTTCTTTCGCATCGTTGATGGCAATATATACTGCCCGTTGATTTGCCATCACCTGATATTCCATATCCAGAATATCCAGATTCCATCCTATCATTGTCTTTTTTCCATTATAAACAATACTTGTACACATCTGTCATTCCTCCTGTAAGATTCTCTCTACACATGCAGTCGATACATTCCATGTCTGTTACAGAAAGCATACATCAAGCCATGTCCTTTTTTTCGGAATCTCACTGAGATATCCTGTTCCGGATATAGTTTCACGATCTCTGCACCATCAGATGTAACATATGCGATAAATGATACATAATGTGCCTTATTCATCGGATGTTCCATCGACACATGATATTCATTGTCGATCGTCTCCAGCAGAATTCCGTGATCTTCATCACATGCTTCCGGCTCCTGCTCCGGAAGTGTGATCCCACAGCAGGAAAAAGATCCTCTTCCGACCGATGTAATAATATTGCCACAGACCGGGCATACATAAAAATGCATCTTCTTCATATTGGCAGATGTATTTTCATTTTCCCGCAGATCTCCTGTCAAAAGCTCGGCGATCGATACTCCCAGCGCTTTTGACAGATCTTCCATGATGGCAATATCCGGAAGCCCTTTCCCGGTCTCCCATTTTGATACCGCTTTATCACTGACATTGATTGATTCTGCCAGTTCTTTCTGTGTAATCTTTCGTTTTTCCCTTAACTCTTTAATGGTTTTACCCGTCACATAACTCATACTCTACACCTTACCTTTTTCATATTTTCACTCCCAACCCCAAGGGGAGCTTCCTCTTTTCATCAGGTATATTGTAAGTTCATATCTCATCTGCCACAACCTACGAAGCGTAGAGTTTGTCCTACATTTCTATCACAAGTCCTGCACGCAGCTGATGCGCCATATCTCCCAATTCTTCTTTCAGAACCTGATATGCACGGTCACCCGTACAATGTCCGGTATAAATCTCTTTTACCCCGGTATCCCGGATATCGCGTGCCAGTTCACGAACCTCTGCATCTGTTCTCCCAAAGATATGGAAGCCTCCAATCAGCGCCCGGATCTCCTGATCCGGATAAGTTTTCTTCACTTCACGAATGATATTGGCTGCTCCTCCATGGGAACAGCTGTTAAAAATAACCAGTCCTTCCTCTGTCTGAAATACCAGACTCTGCTCATGTGCGAAATCATCTGGTTCCCATCCATTCTTTGTACGGATATACATAAGATTCTTTTTTCCGATCCGGGAAAGGCCCGGTGTCTTATGCGGAATCAGAGACCCACCCGGGCAGAGTGTGTAATCGCCTCCTGCATATATGATCCGTTCCCGATACTTCTCCAGAATTCCCTTCGGCAATCCAATATATCTGCGAAAGATCCATTTCTTTCCATAACAATTCTCTGCGCTGCCTTCCCGCAGATAGAATTTTGCCTTTTTATTATTACAAAAAAACGCATCCATCCCATCCGCATGATCATAATGCGCATGGGATAATACTGCGTAATCCACATCTTCGATTTTTCGGCTCAGTTTTTTGGCATTCTTAAGGAAGAGATCTGATGCCCCGGTATCCAGAAGGATATTCCGGTTCTGATATTCAATATAGATACTCAATCCCCATTCTCCCTGAAGCTCTCTGTCCGCTATGTTATCGGTCAATACTGTCGCTCTCAATTCGTTTTTCCTTTCTTTCCATGTTAAGCCTGCTCTCCACAGTTTTCCGCACGATATCGCATCGGTGTATATCGAATGCCATTGGTGATCTGCTCAGAAGCTGTGGGAATAAACCCAAGATGTCGATATACCTCAACTGCATACGGAGAAGAATTGACTGTAAATTCCTGAATCTCATAGTCCCTCTTCACAGCATCAAAAAGCTGTTTTCCGATTCCTTTCCGGTGCCATGCTTCTTTTACAAAGAAGAATCTTTTGCATCCGACAGGCGCCATTTTCTGATACCGATATTCATTCCTTTCGCCTTCTTTCCTCATTCAATTAAAAATAATTACCTGCCAAACCGATTCCGATATCGCCAGAACTGATATCCAAAATCCAGCAGTAATACCAGATAGATAACAAGTAACAATAGATATATTCCCGTAAAAACCGAATGTCCGGAAGAATACTGTATAAACGTCTGTGGTAGAATCACCAGGAAGAAGATCAGAAGTAATGGTATAATTCTTCCTCTGAATACCCGCTTCATCATCGCAATCCTGGATTCATCATCACAGAATATCTTTTCTTCTCCGTTCATCTCGGAAACAGGTTTTCTGAAATAACTGTATCCGTAATAATCCTGCAGATATTCCCAGCCGCAGTCCCGGAATATCTGAACATATTCTTCTTTATGCGCAATTCCTTCCTGATTATAATCCAGCTGATAGACTACATCCTTCGGCTCACATTTTTCAAAATGATAACATCCAAGGCCCGTTGCTTTCGTAAATCTCCATCCGTTTCTATGCTGTTCCTGTAGATATCTCTCTTCTTTTTCCCATTCCGGTACTGAAAAATACTTAAATTCTGTCTTTTTATTCTTATCTCTCATTCCGACGCACCTCCATCATATTCCGATATAGCCGCTCGATCCGTTTCATTTCCAGTTCCAGTACCTGTTCTCCCAGATCTGTGATCCGGTAGATCTTCCTCTTTTCTTCTTCCCGTACAAACCGAATCAATCCGTCCTTCTCCATCTTTGATAAACTTCCATACATCGTACCCGGACTCAGCTTTACCGCACCTTCCGTCAAGTTCTCGACTTTCTGAACAATACTGTATCCGTGTGACTCTTCCCGCAGACACATCAGAATGTAAAATCCCGTTTCCGTCATTGGCACATATACTTTTTTAATATGAGGATCCATACCGCACGCTCCATTCCAGTGCGATATATCGCACTTCGTTATATCTTATATATAGCACTGCGATATATATTTGTCAAGACAGATTTCTATTAATTTTTATAATGTTTCAAAAATTCGTGTTCCTTTTGTTCTGATCCAACACAGCAATCCCATCGCTGCAACCAAAAGCACTGCTACCACACAGGCAAGATAGCGAACCGGGCTCAGAATATTTCGTAAAAGATAATATCCTGCTGCCAGAGCAACAATGACCGCCCATCCGCCAAACAATGTGATCATCACTCCCATACTCTGTTTGATTGGAATGATCTCACTTGTCCATGTAAGATTCGGAAACTTCAGATTCATTGTCAGACCAAGCAGAGCCATAAATAAGATAAATCCCACCGCATTCAAAGCGATCAGTACAAATTCAGCGAGCGGTCGCTTCAGCACGATTTCCATACTGATCAGCAGAATCGCTGCCGGAATACAGGTTAGAATCAACTGCATCTTTATCTTTGCCATCAGAGCCTGTACACCGGTCACCGGAAATACCTGAAGAATCCACAGATTCTTTCCTTCCATGGAAACAGACGGTGCCGTCATATCATTCATCGCGGCAATCATTCCCAATGCTCCTGCTGCCACCAGCGGAATCAGATCTTCGTAGCCGACAAAAAACAATGTCACAAATTCTGTCACAGTGTCTGCCTTAATCACAAGCACAACAGCCGCTATGACCATAAAGATGATTCCGAGCCCACAGTTCAGCATATAGTTCGGACTTCCAAGGAAACGACGAAATTCTTTCTTCAACAGTGCACTTTCGACAGAACCGGCAGACATGTATTTTTCTTTATACTGAGCCCTGGTCTCCCCTTTATTGGTAATCAGAATCTTCCTGTAGCTTTTGGTCAGAATGCCATACACCACTGCAAAAAGCAGGAGCACCATACCAGCAAACAAAAGCAATGACTTTCCATTGCCGTCTGCGGCCATTCCCATATGATATAGTGGTGACAATTTGTCATTCAGAACCTCGCCTGCGATCTGAGGATTGGATATAATTTCCTGTAACATCCCTGCAGCTTTTATATACAGGTAGTAATAAGCAGCAATAAACACCAGCGACAGCACTACCGTAATGATACTCTTATGCTTTGTCTTTGCACTGATCAGTGCAACGCCCCACCCAAGAACCGCAGAAAGCGTTAAGATAAATACCGATAAAAGCCACGTAACCAGAAGTGTACAAAGAACAACGAAAAATCCGGGTTTTGCAACCATATAATACTTCAAAAGCACCGGTATCATGACCAGCAACTCATACATCAGTCCCATGGCATATACTCCCAGAAGACGAATTGCGAGGATCTTCGAAGGTCGAATCGGCATTGCAAGAAGAAGCGAATTGTCTTTTGCCGAATACAGGCTTGCAAATGTATTAAATACACTTCCAAACGCACCAAATACCACACCGAGCACACCAGTCAGTGCAAAGTACAGCCAGTCCATGTTCGCCATTACCATCGGCTCACACAATGCAGCTGCGAGAAAATAAAACATAACCGATACCATCCCGAATAATACAAGATACATCAATACAGAAAGTACCAGCCGGATTCCTGTTCTGTTTCTATTCTTTTTCTTATCCTGCCAGAAGAAGGAAAAGAGCTCCATCATCTGCTTTTTAAATAATGTTTTCGTCATAGTCTTCCTCCAATTCCAGGAATACATTCTCCAGTGATGTATCACCCTTTACTTCATCCATCGTACCGGACTTGATCAGCCTTCCTCCCTTGATGATCGCAACCTTGTCACACAGCTTCTCTGCAACCTCCAGAACATGTGTGGAAAAGAAGATCGCACCTCCGTTATCACAGATCTCCCGCATAATTCCCTTTAACAGGTGAGATGCTTTGGGATCCAGTCCTACAAACGGCTCATCCATAATGATCAGCGCCGGCTCATGGATCAGCGCCGAGATAATTGCAAGCTTCTGCTTCATACCATGGGAGTATGCAGATACCGGCTGGGCCAGATCATCCGTCAGTTCAAACGCATCTGCATATCTTCGAATTCGTTCCTGACGTTCTCCGGCACTGACAGCGAATATATCTGCAACAAAGTTTAAAAACTGAATTCCTGTCATGAATTCATACAGATCCGGATTGTCCGGAATATATGCGATCTTTGATTTACATTCCAGAGGTTTTTCCTTCATTGAGAGTCCGTCCACATAGATCTCTCCACTTTCAAACTGAAGAATTCCACAACAGGACTTAATCGTTGTCGTCTTTCCCGCACCATTATGGCCAATAAAGCCATAGATCTCTCCCGGGCTGATATGCAGCGACAGATCATCCACTGCCTTTTTATCTCCATACACTTTTGTTAAATGCTCAATTCTTAACATCTTGCCTCTCCTCCATACATATCTCATATTTTCATATTCATTCTCATCAGTTTCCCATTCGAGACTTGCTCTTTTCTATAATCACATTGTAATCGAAAGCTCCAGATCTGAATAGAACTATAATACATACAAATGTGTCGATTTTATAGGTAGAAAAGGCGAAAGACAGTCACTCAATGCTTCTCTGCCTTCCGCCCTTTTTTCTATCTATCGCTCTCCGATAGTCGTTTTTTTGCCGAGACGAACTTCTTCCATCTCTTTTACCAGTTCTTCGTCCATATGATCAAACAGATAATTTCGTCCGTTTTCTCTATGTTTTTCGGCTTCTTCCCGAATCAGCTTTTCTGTAAGCCTGACCTCCTCCAGAAAGTCCCGGGAGGAAACACGCGTTCCACCCTGCCCCATCGTAATCACCTGTTCCACACCATCAGATGTCACAACAGTTACATGATATTTCCTTCCGATATGATGAACCACCTTTTCAATATACTGATCCGCTGTCTCTGCCTCTTTCGTATACACCACATGAATATTGCGATACTTCTGGATCTCCAGTGCATAACCCTCTACCCTGTATGCATCAAACACAAGAATCAGAACACATTTTTTAAATCCCTGATAATTGCACAGGGTGTCCATCAGCTTATCCCTTGCTGCTCCGATATCCACAGCTGCCAGTTCCTTTAAATCATCCCAGGCAAATATCACATTGTACCCATCTACCAGAAGATATTCCTGAACCTTCTCCTCCTTCTTCTTCCTCGTCCCCACATACGAATCTTCGAACGCACCCGGTCTGACAGGCATTCTTCGTTCAATCCTTCCATACGTTCGTATGAATATGTCTTCCAGTTCTTTTTCTTCTTCTCTGGATAATACAGGCAACGCACTCCGTGCAGACGATTTCTGCTGCATCTTCCGGACAGGTTCTGTCTTTGCAGGTTCCGGTTCCGCTGCTTTTGGAAGCTGACTTTCTATATGCATATGTTCCGTTACTTCATTCCAGGGAACATTGTATCCCGCACCATGCGAACAGAACACGGAACCCGTCGGATTCTCCAGATCTCGTTCCGGATCATATCCAAACATTTCGATCACTTCCTGTTCATTCTGACATGGCTCATATCCCCGGAAGGTACAGGAAAGCCTCCCCCTTCCTCTGGTATAACCAGTCACTTCCATCTGATAATCCCGCATGGCCGCTACCGGTGCATATCCTGTCACTACCGCCATCTCTCCTTCAGTCTGCGGCGGTTCAAATTCTCCACTCATCCTCTGAATATCCGTCAGAGCACGACCAACCAGTTCTGCCGGAACCTCCAGGCGATAATCGTAATAAGGCTCTAAAAGCACGTTTTCAGCCTGCATCAGGCCCTGGCGCACCGCACGGTAAGTTGCCTGCCGAAAATCTCCTCCCTCCGTATGCTTCAAATGCGCCCTTCCTGCTGCCAGCGTAATCTTCATGTCCGTAATTGCCGATCCGGTCAACACACCACGGTGTTCCTTCTCTGCAAGATGCGTCAGAATCAGGCGCTGCCAGTTTTTATCCAGAACATCCTCACTGCAGTTCGTATCAAGGATCAGCCCACTTCCCCGCTGGCCCGGTTCCATGATAAGATGCACCTCCGCATAATGGCGAAGTGGTTCAAAATGCCCGACTCCTTCTACTGTATTCGCAATCGTTTCCTTATATACAATATTTCCTGTATCAAATGTAACCTCTACACCAAATCGTTCCAGAATCAGGCGTTTCAGGATCTCAATCTGAACCTCTCCCATCAACTGCGCATAAATCTCGCCCAGTTCTTCATTCCAGACGATCCGAAGCATGGGATCTTCTTCCTCCAGTTTCCGCAGATTGCCCAGCATCGCATGCACGTCGCATCCGTCCGGAAGCAAAATCCGGTAATTCAGCACCGGTTGAAGAACCGGCTCACACGTATCGTGCTCCGTCCCGAGCCCCTCTCCCGGATATGTGAAACTTAATCCTGTCACAGCACAGACAGTTCCTGCCTGAACCTCCGGAACCATCTCATACTTCTCCCCGGAATAGATACGGATCTGGTTCACTTTCTCCTCCCAGTGTTCCTGCGCATCCGGTGCATTCATCAGAATGTCCTTTACCCTTAGCACACCACTTGTCACTTTCAGATGCGTCAGCCTGCTTCCGGATACATCTCTGGAGATCTTATACACCTTGGCTCCAAATGCAGCCTTCATATTTACATACTTCGGAGTCTGCATATATCGTTCCAGACCGGCAAGGAACTCCTGTACGCCCTGAACTTTCAAGGCAGATCCATAATAACACGGAAATACCTTCCGTCCCGCAATCATACGGGCAATCGTATCCTTTTTTATCATCCCGGACTCCAGATATTCATCCATCGCTTCTTCATCGCACATCGCAAGACTGTCCAAAAAGGAATCCTGTGCCTCAGACGTATGACCTTCATCTACAGTTCCCTGATCATCGCCAAAGTCAATGCATCCTTCACTCAGGCTCTTTTTCAATACTTCATCGATTCTATTATAATCCGTCCCCGGCTGATCCATCTTATTGACGAATAAAAACACCGGAATCTGATATCTCTTCAAAAGATTCCACAGCGTCCTGGTATGCCCCTGTACACCATCTGCACCATTGATCACCAGAATCGCATAATCCAGCACCTGCAGGGTACGCTCCATTTCTGCCGAAAAGTCCACATGCCCGGGCGTATCCAGAAGTGTAACCCTGATATCTCCAAGATCGAATACCGCCTGCTTGGAGAATATGGTAATCCCTCTCTCCCGCTCCAGTTCGTTCGTATCCAGAAACGCATCCTTATGATCTACACGGCCAAGCTTTCGAAGCTTTCCTGACAGGTATAAAATACTTTCCGATAATGTTGTCTTCCCCGCATCCACATGGGCAAGAATACCCACACTGATATACCTTCCCGGCTTATTTTCTGATGTACTCCCCATCAAAAATGCCCCTTTCTATCATTTATTTTCCTCCATTTTCGCAATTATCTGCATCACAGACTCTACAGGCTCCTCAATCACCTCTGCAATTGCTTCAACAGACATTCCTTTCGCGACTTTCTTTTTTATCAACTCCTGTAAAAGTTCCAAACGGCCTTCTTCTCTTCCTTCCTCTCTTCCTTCTTCTCTTCCTTCCTCACGTTCATAATATTTTTCTTCCCATGCCTGCATATATTTTATGCCAACCTCCTCACTGAGTTTCACCTTACAAACGCGATGATGAATTCGCTTCAGTCTCTCACTGTCTGACTTCGCTGCCTCTTCATCTGTAGTATGTTCCAGATAATGAAGAAATTCCACCAGTTCTTTACTGACTTCTGATTCATTTGTTCCACGTGTATTCAAAAAAATGCGGGTGGCTTCATCCTGCAATATACACCCAGGAACTTCCTGGCACTCTGGTCTGAATGTATATTGATATTTTTTATATCCAAACAAATCAAATGTAGTAATTAAGATAATATAAGAACGATTTAACAAATTGTAATCCGGAATTCCCGGTTCCAACAAATTAATATCCAGTAACGCCTGATAATAGCGACTCCTTTTTGCCAGATCAGTCCTTCTCTTATCCTGCATTTCCGTATTGTATACAGCCTGTTCCTTATCCATGGAAATAACATCCATTCGTATGGAACGAAGAACTGGTGATACACGAAGTTCTTTCTCAGTTTCAGTAGTTGTAAGAAGAGGAATCTCCCGTCCAAAAATAATACTCAATACATCCCTATGTGTCTGAGGATCCTCCATTACTTCATCAAACAGGAAACGGTCTGTAAGATTCAAATCTTTTAATGGTACCTTCTCTTTCATTTTTGCCATAATAGGTAGTCTCCTTTATTTTATCACAGGTTTTTATAATGTTACAGAAAAATAAAAGAAAAGCTCAGGTAATCATAGGCATCCCTCCTGACAATATATAACAACTTCAAACATGGAAAAACTGGCGAAATGCCACGATGAAAGAATAAAATAGAAATTCCGAATGTCTGAGATATGGTAATATCCTAACA
>NZ_JAFBIZ010000099.1 GCF_021531995.1 Faecalicatena contorta | reverse complement strand
GGTATTTGATTATATTACCCGCCAGCCGTATGATAAAGACAGATAAAGAAATTATTTTCTGACAAGGTGGGGGAAAGATATGAAGGAGATTTTAAGAGCAAAAAGAATGGAAATGATTCACTCTGACATCAGAGGACCGTTATTTGTAGAAGCGATGGACATGCAGGCAAGGGGAATTGATGTTTTGAGGCTGAATACGGGAAATCCGGCGACTTTTGGATTTAAACAGCCGGAAAGCATTGAGCGTGCGTTGGAAAGCCATACGGCCGATGGCGTTGGATACTGTGATTTTAAAGGAATGCCGAAAGCGAGAGAAGCGATCTGCGAATATGAGAAATCGAAAGGAATCAAAGGCATTACACCGGATGATGTATTCATCGGAAATGGTGTCAGTGAAGTCGTGTCTTTTGCTCTTATGCCTCTGTTGAATGATGGAGATGAGGTCCTTGTGCCGACACCGAGTTATTCCATCTGGGGGAATTCCGTATATCTTGCAGGAGGAAAGCCGGTATTCTATGTCTGTGATGAAAAATCCGGCTGGTATCCGGATATTCAGGATATCCGCTCCAAGATCACACCAAAGACGAAGGCAATGGTAATCATCAACCCGAATAATCCGACAGGAGTTCTGTATCCGAAGGAAGTACTGGAAGAGATCGTACAGGTGGCAAGAGAAGCCGGTATTCTTCTGTTTGCAGATGAGATCTATGACAGACTGGTAATGGATGGACTGGAGCATGTATCGCTTGCGTCCCTTGCGGAAGATCTTCCGGTGGTGACAATGAACGGTCTATCCAAGTCTCATTGCTTATGTGGCTATCGCTGCGGATGGATGGTCATCAGCGGACCGAGGCATCTGACAGAAGATTACAGACAGGGGATCATTCAGCTTACATCCCTGAGGCTGTGTGCGAATACGCTTGCACAGATCGTCATTCCGGCGGCTCTGGACGATATGGAAACACCGGCATCCATGGTTCGGCCGGGAGGAAGGATCTATGAACAGAGAGAGGCAACGGTAAGAGAGCTGGAAAAGATTAATGGAATTTCATTTGTAAAAAATAACAGCGCTTTTTACATTTTCCCGAAACTGGATGTGAAGAAATTCCACATCACAGAGGACAGAGTGTTTGCCAGAGATCTCCTTCACGCAACCAATATACTTCTGGTTCCGGGAAGCGGATTTGACTGGCAGGATCCAGATCATTTCCGAATCGTAATGCTGCCGGAGGCAGAAGTGCTTGCAGACGCTGTGAAACGGATGGGCGAGTTCCTGGACGGATATAAGCAGGGAGAAGTAAGAGGAATCGGAAGAAAAACTGCATAGTATGGCTTGTAGAATATATGCCCTCCTGCATCTTTGGGATGCAGGAGGTGTTTTTTATGGCAGAAGAAAAAAGTAATTTTTTTGCAGTGGGGATTTCCAGGGCCGTTTTTTTCCATGCCAGCCCTTCTTATCCCAGTATTCGTAATCCGGCTCCGCCGGCGGAAAATGCATGTGTGCAAAACGCATCAGGGTAAACCATTTTTTCGCTCTTCTGTTATATCCGCGTTCTCCTTCATGGATCTGAATCTGATGTGCGATCCGGTCAGTCTTTTTATGGATTTTCTGAAGGATCTTTTCCGGGATCTCTTCCGGTTTGGTTGCCTGTACTCCGATGCCGAGCTCATAGATCTTATGGACTCCCCACATCTCAAGGCTGTCAGCCATGTCCTTGACGGTACTTTTCATGCCGCCTCCGGCAGCAGTACTGATGACGACGGCCTGTTTTTTGCTCATTTCCGGAAGGGGACGGTGAACGACCCACCAGGTTCCGAAGTGGTCCAGGAGATTCATCATGGAACCGGTGGCATGATAGACATAGACCGGGCTTTCCAGTATCAGTAGATCTGCCTCAAGAAGTGCGTCGATCAAAGGCTTGAGTGCCTGATAATGCGGACATCTGGATAGATCCGTCTGAAAGCAGGTAAAGCAGCCGAGACATGGCTGATTAAAATCCCGCGGCAGAAAAAATTCCCGGATGTCTCCGCCTGCTTTTGCCGCGATCTCTCTTGCCACCATGCAGGTGCTGCCTTCATGACTTTGTCCGTGGATGATTACTGTTTTCATAGTATAAGTCCCTCTTTTCTAATATTTCTTTACAACGTATATTACATAGGAAAACCGGTCAGAATGCCGGATCAGGTTGTATATATGGAATCTGATCATATTATAGACCGGATGATTAGATCCTGATAGGACGGGATTATAGTAGATTGTGTCTGTTTTATAGGAAAGGACGGAGAGCGCAGAGAATCCGGCACATTTTATCAGGTATGCATTGAATGACAGCGCAAATCAGTATAAAATTGTGGAAGGAGAAGATGTCGGAACGGAGGAATATCACATGGAGCGTCTGCGCTGTGTTGTGGAAAGAATTACATATCAGAATACAGAAAATGGTTACACGGTACTGAAGTGTGCAGTGAAAAATTATAATGATCTTGTGACGGTTGTCGGGATTATGCCGGATACCCATGTGGGTTCTGTTCTTTTACTGGAAGGTATGTGGAAAATGGATGCCAGATACGGGAGGCAGTTTGCTGTTGAAAAGTTTGAGGAGACGCTGCCTGCTACTGTATATGGTATTGAAAAATATCTTGGTTCCGGACTGATCAAGGGTGTGGGACCGAAATTTGCAAAGCGGATCGTAGAGAAATTCGGAAAGGATACACTGGATGTAATTGAAGAGAATCCGGACGAACTGATCAAGGTGGAAGGGATCGGGAAGGTCCGCGTGGAGCGGATCAAGAACAGCTGGCAGGAACAGAAAGAGATCAAGAACATCATGCTGTTTCTTCAGAGCCATGAAGTCAGTACGACGCATGCAACCAGAATCTTTAAGACTTATGGAAGTGAAAGTATTCAGATCGTCAAGGAGAATCCATACCGGCTGGCAGATGATATCTGGGGGATCGGATTCAAAACCGCAGATGCGATTGCCGCTAAGATGGGACTGGAGAAAGGAAAGTTCATACGTCTGAGAAGTGGAATTTTGTATACATTGAACAGGCTGTCTGAAAGTGGGCATTGCTATGCGGATCGTGAACAGTTGATTGATACAGCGGCGGAGCTGTTAGAAGTAGAGACGCCGGAACTGGAGATCACGCTGGATGAGATGCTGCGGTCGGAAGACGTGATAAAAGAAGAAGAAGCAATCTATCTGCCGCCTTTTTATTTTTCGGAGACCGGATGTGCAAAGCGTCTGATCGGGCTTATGTCTGCAAAAAGACAGATCAACATGAATCCGGAGGCCATCATACAGAAGGTGATGCAAAGTTCTGACATTGTCTACGATGAGATACAGCTGGAAGCAGTGCGGACGGCCATTTCCTCAAAAGTCATGATTCTGACCGGGGGACCCGGAACCGGAAAAACGACAACTACATTAGGAATCATATCAGCCTATCAACTGGCAGGCAGTAAGATCCTGCTGGCAGCGCCGACAGGAAGAGCTGCAAAACGCATGTCGGAAGCAACGGGCATGGAAGCGAAGACCATTCACCGTCTGTTGGAATACAAGCCACCGGAAGGCTATCAAAAGAATGAAGAGCATCCGCTGGAAGGGGATGTCCTGATTCTGGATGAATGTTCTATGGTGGATATCATGCTGATGTACAATCTGTTGAAAGCGCTTCCGGAGCATATGACTCTGATCCTGGTGGGAGATACGGATCAGCTTCCCAGTGTCGGCGCAGGCAATGTATTGAAGGATATGATAGATTCCGGGCGAATTCCGGTGGTGCGCCTGACAAGGATCTTCCGGCAGGCGCAGGGGAGCCGTATCATTATGAATGCGCATCGTATCAATAAAGGAGAAGCCATTGATATGCGCGGCGGAAAAGAATCTGACTTTTTCTTCGCGAGTAAAGATACGAATGAGGAAGTCGTAGAGACGCTTGTTCAGTACTGTACGAAGAATCTTCCGCGGTACTATCATGTAGATCCGTTCCGGGATATTCAGGTACTGACTCCGATGCAGCGGGGAATCTGTGGGGCGGCGAATCTCAACCAGGTGCTGCAGGAAGCCATGAATCCGACCAGTCTGTGCCTTCGCAGAGGAGGCACCCAGTATCGGCTGCATGATAAGGTGATGCAGATTCGGAATGATTATGAGAAAGAAGTATTCAATGGTGACATCGGAACGGTTACGAAAGTAGATACAGAAGAACGGGAACTGGTCGTGAGCTTCGATGGAAGAGAGGTACTCTATGATGTAACAGAGCTGGACGAGCTGGTACTTGCATATGCGGTTACGATCCACAAGTCTCAGGGGAGCGAATACCCGATCGTCGTGATGCCATTTACCATGAGCCACTATGTGATGCTCCAGAGAAATCTGCTTTATACGGGTGTCACCAGGGCAAAAAAGATTCTTGTGCTGATCGGTGAACGGAAAGCCGTATACTATGCCATAAAAAATGAAACAACCACAGACCGCAATACAAAGCTGGCGGACCGTCTGAAGGAGGACAGTCGGGAATCAATGGAAGCAGGACAGTCGATGATACGGAAAAAGGAGAAGATGATCGTCTATAAAGGAAGTCTGCAGCCGTCTGTGTTATCGGAGAGTCCGGCGGCATATGAAGGAAGTCTGTGGAAGCGACTGTCACAGTCAAGATTTCGCAGCAGCTTTTCGCTGAAAGCCAATGACCGGTATTATGTATCTGAAAAGGGAATGGATACGGTCCGAAGTCATGCAAAGGATTTTGTTGAAAAACGCCTGGCGCCGGCCAGACCACACAATGACGGAAAGCAGACACCCATGCGGGGACATCCGGTTTTTATCGCACAGCATGCAACCGGCACCTGCTGCCGCGGATGCCTGGAAAAATGGCATCACATTCCGCAGGGACGGGAAATGACAGAAAGCGAACAGGCGTATGTAGTAGATGTGATCATGGAATGGATTCATCGGCAGATGAACCTGAGTTGATGAATGAGAGCAGTTAAAGAAGAGAGAAGGAAAGGTGCAGAAAGGTGTAATGATGGATCGGAAAAAAGAATCGGAAAAGCGATTACTGGCATTTGAAACCATGCTGGAAGCAGTGCAGAAGAATTATGAAGATGTGAATCAGAAAATGGGTCGGTTAAAAAAAGAAGGAAAAGAAAAGACAGCAACATACCGCCAGCTCATGGGAAATAAACTGCAGTATCAGAATATGCTTTCCCTGTATCAGATCTATGGGTTGCTGGATGATGAGAATCATATAGATTAAGATGAAAATATATTTCGCTGAATTGGAGAAACTTAGAATTATTTTGGCGGATAGGATGCAAAAAAAGGAAGAAGTAATCGGCTGTAAACCAAGTAAAAAGTGGGTTGAGCAGATAGAAAGAGTGAATTGTAAAAAGATATCTGCCATAAATCAAGGATAAATGGAATATAGAAGTGGTTTTAGCAGATAGAATACAAAGAAAGAAAGGAACTATACGCTGTAAATCAAGTTATAGAAGAGAAATAAGCGGATAGGATTGTGATTTGGAAGGAATCTATCTGCTTCGAATCAAACTAAAGGTGTAAAATGGGCGGATAGGAAGAGTAGGTTGAAGGAATCTATCTGCTTTAAAGCATATTTTGGTAACAAAAATGCTGTATTTATGAGTCATTTGGAGTTTCGCAAACGCCTGGATTATATAATAAAAAGTTTGGCGGCGGATTTGTCTTCACTATGTTGAAGAATTATTAAATCCGGTACCGGCGGAGAGTTTCTCTTTTTCGGCATTCAGAAGATCGATGTTGATGTTATTTTCACTGGCTGTTTTATCAATCCACAGGTTCAGAGAATCAATTGCCAGAGATACTTCATCCAGCTTCCTGCTGATAAATGCAAAGTCACGGATCTCATCATCGGTAATCTTTCCATCCCGGGTAATCTGGATCAGACGGTTGGTAAGAGGACTGATGTCGTTGAGACTGGCAATGGTTTCAAGGATGATATTGGATAATTCTGCAACTTCAATTTCCGGTACATAGCGTGCTCCGATGGCACACCGGTGAGAGCAGTAATAATTACACAGATCCGGACGCTTATAACAGTCTGCCATCTGGATCACATCATAAGGGGTGGGATCCTGCAGATCATATTCGATTTTTTCAATTCTGGAAGCAGAGACGCCGGTCATCTTTTCACTGGCCTTTTCCCGGGTAAGTCCCTGCTCTTCCCGGCATAGCTGATAGATATTTTTATTTTTTCTTGTTGACTGTTTTCCCATAATCATTTCCTCTTTATTTCTCAAAAAACAGAGAAATACACGGTGTTAATTCTGTTTATTAAGCGTGTATTTATGATATACATGTTATTATACTGGAAGTATGGCAATCCGACAAGCAAAAACAGGAAGACGGTGGATGTATGGATGTAAGAAAAAGAATGCAGCTGATCCGGACGAGAATGTCCGGTGGGAAGGAGAAAAGATATGTTAACATTATTATTTGCAATTTGTATGATATGGGTATTTGTAAAGTTGTTTTTCTTTGGTATTAAGGCGGCCTGGGGAATATCCAGATTTTTATTAACGATCGTACTGCTGCCGGTAATTCTGATCGTAATGGTAGTTGGCGGACTGATTTACATCGCATTTCCGGTCCTGCTTATCGTTGGGATTGTATCGCTGTTTATGTCAAGACAGTAAGACCCGTGAACTGTCATTTTAGGTAAGACAGTAAGTCAAAAGGTGGAAAGAGAGTAAAACAGGTGTCGTTTTTATAAGACACCTGATGGCTTATCCTATTGCTTAGATAAAGGGAAATCACTCAGAATCAGGCAAAGGAGAGGTCGTAAATGAAAGGATATAATACAGAAAACGGTTATATGGGATATGTAGATGGAAGTTATCAGTTATTTGCATGTGAAGCAGATTACATTGAATGGATGGAAGAATAACAGGAGGAGAAAAGAGTATGAAAGCAGAGCAAAAGATTCTGGGATGTCTGATCGGTGGGGCAGCAGGAGATGCGCTGGGATATGCGGTTGAATTCTGGGGAGAAAAGCAGATATCTAATGTTTATGGGGAGACCGGCATCAGAGAATATAGTCTGATAGAAGGAGAAGCAAAGATATCTGACGATACGCAGATGACACTTTTTACTGCAGCGGGAATTCTGCTTGCTGATCATCCGGAAGATTATACATCGTTTATATGCGGACAGTATCAGGCATGTAGAGAATGGCTGATGACGCAGGAAAGAGGCAATATAAAGTCAAAGACCTGGCTGTATGAGATTCCGAAAATGCATGCGAGGCGTGCGCCGGGAATTACCTGTCTGAATGCGCTTAGAGGAAAAGAGATGGGAGGAATATATGAACCGGTGAACAACAGTAAAGGATGCGGCGGTGTCATGAGAGTTGCACCGATTGGCTTATTCTATACGACAGAGAGACTTTCGATAGAAGATATAGACCGTATGGGAGCAGGAGCGGCAGCGATTACCCATGGGCATCCGCTGGGATTTTTGCCTGCTGCCGGGCTGGTTCACATCATTCAGAGAATCTGTCACAATCCGGATATGTCCCTGATGGAGGCAGTGGAAGATATGATTGATGTCGTTCCGTGTCTGTATCCGGACTTTGAAGGCTTTAATCAGGTGTTCGAAACGCTGATGCGAAAGGCGGTTCATCTGTCTAAAACAGAGATGTCTGATCTGGATGCCATTCATGAGCTGGGAGAAGGATGGGTTGGAGAAGAGGCATTGGCGATCGCGGTTTACTGTGCTTTAAAACATGAGCAGGACTTTGACGCGGCAATATGTGCCTCGGTGAATCATAAGGGAGACAGTGATTCGACGGGAGCAATTACCGGAAATATTCTTGGCGCATATCTCGGATATGACGGGATACCGGAAAAATATATACAGAATCTGGAAATGCGTGAAGTCATAGAACGGATGGCTGTTGAATTGTCAGAAAAAGCACCGGAATAGAAAATTCTACTTTGAAGGGGTGTTGTGTGGCGGAAAAAATGCGTATGCTGTATCTGTGAGAGAGGAGGCGGTGTTATGGATCTTATTAAGATTGGAAAATATATCGCATCAAAAAGAAAGTCTCTTGGATTAACGCAGGCACAATTAGCAGAAAAACTGGGAATGAGCGATAAGTCGGTTTCGAAATGGGAGCGAGGAATATGTCTGCCGGATGTTTCGGTGTATATAGAACTATGTGATATTCTCGGAATTTCGTTAAATGAGTTCATTGCAGGGGAAGATCTGACGCGGGAAAATATGATAAGGCAGTCGGAAGAAAACCTGATCCAGATCAGTGCAGATGGAAACGCCAGGAGAAAAAAGCTACAGAGGATTATTGTGATACTCCTCTGTGTCGTCGTATTTGGAAGCGGTGCATTGTTTTGTGTTTTATATATGAATGGATGCTTTAGAAACAATTATATTGCTCCGATAGCGAAAGACAGCACGGAGATGAAAACAGCAGAAGTACTGTCCGGAGTAGATGGTGCGTATATGTATCGTTATACGACGGATGGGGCTTACAAAAGTATGACAATGTCCCTTTGTGTGTACGAGAGCGGAAGGATTGTCAGTAAGGAAGAAATCCTTAGCACTTCTATAGAAAGCGAAGCACAGCAGGAGGGAATGATAGCGATTGTTCCTGAATTTGATCAGTTTAAAGTAAAGGTAGTTGTTGCAGACGGAGAAGCAAAATATGCTACAGAATTTCAGATATTGGAAGGTGTAAATGAAAGAGAATATTATGGAAGATCTGCTTCGGAGATAGAAAGAAATATTAATATTTCTAAAAACACGAATCAAGGACTTGTTGTGCTGATTTATGATAATGATGAATTACAAGGAACTCCTGTTGAGGATATTGAGAATGAGATGGCAGGTACGGAAAATGACTATATGTACTACCTGTCTGTCACATTTAATAGCAGCAAAATGTAAACTTAAAAAAGTAAAAGGTTGACAATAGAACAAAGGAATGTTAAATTATTGTCGTGCTAAAATTATTACATAATCAGGAGGAAGTAATTATGAGTTCTGTTGAAGCAACCAGAAATAAAACTTATGACATGGTATATATTGCAATCTTTGCGGTGCTTATGGCGATATGTTCATGGATATCCATTCCAATGGCGGTACCGTTTACCTTACAGACATTTGGCGTGTTTATGGCTGTTGGTATACTGGGTGGAAAAAGAGGAACATTTGCGGTATTGATCTATATTATTCTCGGAGCAATCGGAGTGCCGGTTTTCGCCGGATTCAGTGGTGGAATCGGAGTTCTGTTAAGTTCAACCGGAGGATATATCATAGGATTTCTGTTTTCTGCACTGGTCATGTGGGGAATGGAAACATTATGGGGCAAAAAACCGGTAGTTCAGATTCTTTCTATGATTGTCGGGCTGATCGTGTGTTATGCACTGGGAACCATATGGTTCATGATCATATATGCCAGAGATACAGGTGCAGTGGGACTTGGAACCGTTCTTGGATGGTGTGTGATTCCGTTTATCATCCCGGATCTGGTAAAGATTGCACTGGCATATGTTCTTTCCCGGAGGCTTCGGAACTATGTGCCTTTCCAATAATAATAGAAACAATGATGTGTCGGAAGTCCCGATTCGTCCACATCATGGAATGTGTCTTGCATATTTCATAGGGAAAGGATACAGTGAAGGATTTTCAGCACATATGGAACATATGCTGCATGTGTTCCAGAGCAATATTCCGGTAAGGCTTGTAGTACATATGGATGAAATCTGTTCCGCCTGTCCGAATAATGACAACAATCTTTGTAGTACATCAGATAAGGTTACTTTATATGATAAGGAAGTGCTGGAACAATGTGGTCTCTCTGAGGGAATGAAACTGGATTTCCTTGAATTTGCAGGAATCATTCAGAAGAAAATCATAGATTCCGGAATGCGGGAACAGATCTGTGGCGACTGTCAATGGAATGAAATATGCAGTGAACACCAAAGCCGCTGGAAAACATTAGAAATACGATAATGAGTCAAGAGTGAATGCGCGCTCTCTTACCAGACCGGTAGGAGGGCGTTTTTTTCGAAAGTCAGAGAAAAGTTGCTGCAAAAGATGCTACAATTATGAAATAAGCGTTGGAAAAAGAGATAACAAGTGGCATACTATATGCATAGAATATCTGATATGAGAAGAGAGAAGAGTATGAAACCAAAATCAAAGAAAAGTCTTGAATTATATGATATTATGGTCCGGCGAGGATATCCGGAGGAATTCTGTGATCTGATCACCCGGAATCTGAATACTGATTTTACCGCGAAGCGCATGATCGGTTACCTGTCACATTATAAAAAGCTTCCTATGGAAGAGATTGTGGATGAAATGCTTGCGATATTGAGCGACAGAAATATGATCATGCAGAAAAAAGAAATGGAAAGCACGAACCAGGCATGGAATGAGTTCCTGATGCATGGATTTGAGGAAGAATAAAGAGGAAGATGAAGATCTATGTAGATGCCGATGCGTGTCCTGTGGTACGTATCGTAGAGAGAATGGCGAAAAAATATGATATATCATGTGTACTGCTGTGCGACACAAACCATATCATGACCTCTGATTACAGCGAGGTGATCACGGTTGGTGCCGGGGCAGATGCAGTTGACTTTCGGCTGGTCGCGCTCCTTGCCAGAGGTGATATCTGTGTGACGCAGGATTATGGGGTGGCGGCGATGGCACTGGGCAAGGGATGCTTTGCAATACATCAGAGCGGTCGCTGGTATACCAATGATAATATTGATCAAATGCTGATGGAACGCCATCTTGCGAAAAAAGCGCGTCGAAGCAGCAAGAAGAATCATCTGAAAGGCCCCTCAAAAAGGACAGTGGAGGATGACCGGAGATTTGAAGAGTCCTTTGAAAAAATGATTCGAAAGGCAATGGATCTGCCTCTGTAATGCAGTAGCTGAATGTTATTTACAGTATAAGTAGCGGCAGATTCTGCGTTCTGCGTCCTGGTACAGTCCCATACCTTCGTATTGTTTCTGAAATCCGCAGCGTTCCAGTACTTTCCTGGAAGCAAGATTATCTGCAAGACAGATGCCTTTGATTGCCGTGATGTTAAGCTGCTTCATAATGACAGGAAGGAAGGCGGTCACAGCTTCGGTAGCATAACCCTGCCTGGTGTAGGCAGCGCCGATATGGTAACCGATCTCCCAGGAATCGTCAGTAAGCGGCACCGCCTGGATATATCCGATATTGGTGGCGTCCTTCAGAAGAATCGGGTAGACAAGTGGACCTTCTCCGGAAGTGTAGCAATCCATCAGGAAAGCAATAGTCTGGGCTGCTTCTTCAACGGTTTCGAATACTTCATCCGGGACGAAGCGTCTGTTGTCTTCGTCAAGAGAATTCAGATGTACACTTTTTGCCATGTCTGGATTTAATTCTGTAATAAGCAATCTTTCTGTTTCTATATTCATGATTTAGTTCTCCTTTTTTATCCTTTCTATGATATTTCACAAAAATCATAGAAATTAGTTTTTCTGTGATATGATAATAGTATCATATAT
>NZ_JAFBIZ010000098.1 GCF_021531995.1 Faecalicatena contorta | reverse complement strand
AGTACACGACTTTCCAGGGAAGGTGCTCTGAGACTTTTTTCTTTCTGTAAACTGATGACAGTATACAGAACAATCCAGAGACACGCAAGCTAATCATTATTACGCTATTTTAAGAGGTCAATAACAATACACTAACAATCATACAATTTTTTACCAACTCCTCCCATACCCCATAATAGATCCATAATCTACTAAATAGTTTCTCTGCCGTACTTGGTCGCTGGAGTTTCCTTCTATTGTGTACACTCGTCCACCTTCGCACTTTTCTACAATTCCTACGTGGTCCGATGTTCCATCGTGATCCCAATCGAAGAAAATAATCATTCCGGCTGATGGGGCTGTTCCACCGCTCTGCCATTTGTTCTTTCCCTGAAACCAGGTAACACCATCACTGCACAATGAGAACTTTGGAACATTCCCACTTGCTATCAGACCGCTTTGGTCCGCACACCAGCTCACAAAACAGGCACACCATTCTACCCGGCTGTCAAATCCATACCAGCTCCAGAACTTCTGACCGCCACTGTTTCCAAGCTGCCCCATTGCAACCGATACGATCTGCTGATTTCCAAACAAACCAGAAAACAGGCTGCCACCGGAATAATACCGCATCACATGGGGAACGTATTGGGGATCTCCGTAACTGCTCCATCCATGCGACGCTGCCTGTTGCTGTGAAAACTGCAGGGCATTGGCTTCTGTATAACCGCCTCTTTGCAATGCCCATCCTATGTATCCATTTCCATAGTTATATCCCTGCCATGCAAGTTTCAGCCTGTCCAGATCTTGTGGGGTGCTGCATCCTGCCTGACTGATACAGTCTGCGAATGTCCTGACTCCCACTTCGATGGAATACTCCGGCTCTGTAATAGAACCGGGACTGTGAGGGAATCTGGTATTGTATGGACTCTCCGAACACTGCATCGGATCTGTCCCCCTTCCCCCGGATTCCTGCATCATGATAGCCTGAATCGCAGATACATATTCCGGGATACCGTACTGGGAGGCATACCGCTGGATGACGGAAGTATACGCAAGCACTTCCTCACTTAAGGATTCAGAACTTTCCGAACCACTGCTAAACGCTGCCCCGGCAATGATTCCAGCGATCAGGATAAATACTACGAGAAATGCCATCCCTCCTGCGGCAAACCATTTTCCCTTTTCTCCCAGAGCGGCTGTTGCTTTTTGTATGGCTGCTGTAATCCCCTGCATAGAAAGCTTCGCCCCTTTTCCGGTCGTCTGAAGGACTGCTTCTCCGCTTTCTGCTGATGCTACTGCGGATTTTCTTGCCATCTGGACTGCTCTTGCTTTCTGCATCGCCTGCGCACCTTTTTCTACCTGCCATTTCTGCATGGGTGCCTGTGTTTTTATTTTCTCCTGAGACAGCCCGGATACTTTTACCACTTTCGGTGCTGCTTTTACCTGTCGTTTACTGTTCTCCTTGGCAATTGCTGCCTGTTCCGGTTTCACCTTAATTAATGTCTTTCCGGTTTCTGCACCCTGCCTCAGTGCATCTTCAGTGGCTTTTGCTTCTTCCTGTCTGCTTTTTCTTTCTTTTATCTTCCGGTAGGTTACCCCGGCAAGCTTTTTCCCACCTTGATATGTCGTTTTCCCTACCGTTTTTCCTGCCACACTCGCCGCCCTGTACTGTACGGATTCTATTTTTTCAGCACCATACTGTGTCAGGGATTCTGATTGGCTGCCAGTTTTTCCCTGTAGTTCCCTTGGCTTTTCTTTCGCTTCCAGTACTGTCTGACGAACCAGTTCTTTCGGAAGCCGGGTAGCCGGATTTCGAATCTTCGGATTCTTATCCCTTACCCGTTCCTTGATATCTCTCATCCGGTCACCCTCTTTCCGTATCTTTTACCTCATCGGGCTGTGTCCCGATGTTTCTTCTTTTCCTGCTGTTTCTGTAACTGTTCTACTTTTCGGATGGCTTCATTTACCAGTGGATGCTCATTGTAGTATGGCACAAGCTCCAACAGTTCCCTGTCTTTCGTAGATAGTGGCAACGGATATTCCAGATCCGAGAAAAAAGAGTCTGGATCATGGATGGAAAATTCAATTGCCGGACACATATTGCCAGATGTTTTACAATACTTCCTGTACTTTTTATATGCCTCTTCCAGTGAGTTACATTTTGTATATTCGCCCATTTCATGGAATTCGCCGCATTCTGCAGCGTAAAAGGTAATGGTGATCTCTTCTTTTTTCATTACGATTCTCCCGGTTTTGTTGTCATTAGTTTATAGAGTTCTGTATTCTTTGGAAACGTGTTCTCAAACGGAACGATATTCCCGGAACATCGGATCAGGCCACTGCCGACTGCCACGTTTGTGATATAAGACAGCTGGTTCTCCGAGATGTTCAAAAGGGCAGCCAGTTCTTCCCGGTCTGTACTTGCCTGATTCAGCAGGATCAGGAATTCACTGTTTGCAAGCATGAGTCTTGCCGTGTCGGATTTCAGAAGTTCCTCCACATTTTGCGTAAGCCCTGTCACGAATCCATTGTATTTACGGATTCTCTTATAAAGCCGGTAGAAGAAATTTGCACTGTATTCATAGCGGAATAACAGATAGAACTCATCCGCAAAGATCCATGTGGTTTTCCCTTCTTTCCAGTTCTGGATCACCCTGTTGAAAATGCTGTCTAAGGTAACCAGCATTCCAAGCGGCATCAGCTGTTCCCCCAGTTCTCGGATATCATAATCCATGATCCGATTCTTCTTGTTCACATTGGTCGGCTGTGCAAAGGTGTTCAGACTTCCATTGATAAAGAGTTCGGAGGAAAGTGCGAGCCCTCTTGCCTCTTCTTCCGGCTGTAGCATCAACTGCCGATACATATCTTTTAATGTCGGAACTTCCCCGGTATAACCACTTCGGATATAATCCCGGTACACATCTGCAGCACAGCGGTCCAGGATGGACTTTTCTTTTGCCGACAGATTTCCTGCCCCGACTAACTGTTCAAATACAGACAGGATGAACTCCGACTTTTCAATCAGTGGGTTCTTTTCATTTCCATAAGCTGCGTCCATATCCATTGCATTCAGATGGTTATCGGATGTTGCAGATACTTTTACGACCTGACCGCCCAGAGCCTCTACCAGTTTTGTAAATTCGGACTCCGGATCAAGGATCAGGATATCATCATCCGTAGCCAGTGCCAGATGCACGATCTCTTCTTTTGCCGAGAAACTCTTTCCCGAACCACTGACACCTAATCGGAAACTGTTTCCATTCATCAGTTTCTTCCGGTCGGCTACCAACAGATTCTTACTGACTGCATTCTGCCCGTAATAGATGCCGCCCGGCTGCAGGATTTCCTGCGTATGGAACGGGATCAAAACAGCCGTGGATTCGGTTGTCAGTGTCCGCAGGGCATTGATCTTACGAAGTCCATACGGGAGCACCGTATTCAGTCCGTCCACTTGCTGCCACTTGAGTGTCGCCATCTGGCACAGGTGCTTTCTTGCCACCGACAGAAGCAGTTCTGTATCAGAATCCAGCTGTTTTTTACTGTCTGCCAGATGTACCATCGTCAGAATTCCAAACATCATCCTTTGGTCTCTGGTTGTCAGATCATCCAGCATTTCTTTCGTTTCTTTCCTCTGCAGCTCCATATCGTATGGGACGATAGCTGAAAAGTTATTGTTTGCGTTCTGTCTTCTCTGCCAGTTGGTCACATTTGTTTCCACCCCAAGCAGACGGTTCTGGATTTCCCTTACCGCCTCATCTGTAGGGACTGGCAGGATGTCGATGGACAACATCAGATTCCGGCTGAAGTCACACAGTTCCGAGATCATGTCATCTTTCACATAACTGGCATAGTCCTGCATATACAGAACCCTTCCGTACCTGTCCCCGATTCGGAAATGGTCCCGCTCAAACTCCATCGAATCCGGACACATCCAGTCTTTGAAGCTTGTCCCCTTCTTGGCAAATTGTTTCAGGTCAAAAGGAAATGCCTGTGGGACATCTCCTTTGAAAAAGTCCCGGAAGATCTGGAGCCGGCTTTCTGCGTCCAGTCCTTCTGCTGTGGAGGACAGCTTTGCCAGATGTGTCACGATGTCTGTTCCGATACGTGCAAAGTAGGTCCTCGCTTCGTCAATGGATTTTTTATGCACACTGACGGTCAGATACCGTTCCTGATAGATGCTGTTATTCGTTCCTGTGATCTTGGAGAGGAGCATTTCGTTGTATTCTTCCCGGTAATGGTCCAGTCCGTCTCCCTTCATCGGAAGCAGGATCGACTTTTCAAATTCTTCCTTATTGATTCTTCGGTTATTAATGGTGATCTTGGCAGAAATGCCGGAATCCAGCGAGTTTAAGAGTTCCGAATAATCCAGAAACATCTCGGTCTTATTGTCTTTACTCGCAATGTAATAATTGATATCGGTAAAACGAAATGTTTTCGAAAACTTCGTTCCCTGTTGAAAGATTCCATCCGGCCAGATCCGCTGGATGGGAATCGCCTGTTGAACAGATCTTGGAACTTTGAACCGTTCCTTGTCCATCCGCAGTGCCTGACTTAAGGTTTTAATCAAGGGCATCACTCCTTCCCTTTTGTTTCTTTCCCTGTTTTGCTTCTGCTTTCCGCTCCCGTTCTTTTAAGATTTCTGCCCCATCCTTTTGGTTCTTTTCTCCCAGCGAGATGGTCTCCTGCATACAGGAATAATAGAGATCTTCCGACTGAAACACCAGTTTTTTCGGATACAGAAGTTCGGATTTGATCACTGCCCACAAAAACTGCTCGGCCGTCATCCCATGATATTTGAAGAACCCACAGGCAGCAAACGGAGCCGCCCCGATCACACACAGCCATCCGGTGACTTCCTGCCCGGTAATGTCACGCATCCCAAAGTAGATCCCGATTGCTGTAAGGATGGCAAGAACTGAACACACGCATTGCCGCAGGTCCAGTCCCATAAACATGGATTCCTGATAGTCCCGGATTTCTTTATTCATCTTGACTTCCATAACTTATCGCTCCTTTCCTCTGTTTTGCTTTTTCACTTTCTTTGGTTTCTCTTTTGGCAGTTCGATTCCCATCATTTTGCAATGTTCTGCAACGCCCTCCGGATCAAATTCTGCAAGCCTTGCAAGATCAAACGCCACTTTCTGATAAGTTCCATATCCAGACTTTGCTGTTTCATCTAATACTTTGCCAAGCTTATGCGCCTTAATAAAACGAAGCATATCTTTGGTAAAGTCTCCGGTTATATATGCTTCATTTGGCTCTAAAAAGGAAAATGGCAGGTTGATCGTTACATCTCCAAAATCTTCCCATTCTCCCTCTTTCCTGTGGCAAAGTCCTACATATAAATTTCCATTATTCCTGTAAGAGCTTACTCGAATCGCTACTTCCTCATGTCCATATTCCCAGTCGTATCCTAACGTCTTATTTGTATCCATCTTCTTAACCTCCAAGTCCCATCATTTCTCTTACGATTCGGTCAGATGCCTTGATTGCTCCGACCAGAACCAGTAAATTAAATACCAGTTCCCCTACATAGTTCCACACGATTGTAACTGCACTCAGCTCTGTACTCCCCACTGCCGGAGGGCTTGCGGCATAGGCGGAATAGATGATACATGCCAGTGCAATGATCGCCCCTTCCAGACACACACCCACATAAGAACGGATAAAGTTCTTTCCGATGGATTGTGTAGGTTCTCCTGCAAAAGAGGAGATCGGGATCGGGGCGATTGCGGTATACATATAGATCTTGAACATCCTGCCATACACCGTCAGGATCATGACAAACGACAGTACTGTGATCAGCAGACTGCCAAGCAGTGTCACGATCCATAACGGGATAGATTCCAGCATTCCCACACTTTCGATCTTATCTACGATCTCTGTTGGCAGTTCGGTCACGCTTCCTGCCATGCCGGAACCACTCATTACCGTGGTCACAATTCCCTGCACAATCGAAAACAGCGCCTGCATCAGCTCCATCCCATAGGTGATTGCCCCCTGCGCCAGTGCAAACCGGATAAATGCTTTTAATACGTGTTCCGGTTTCTTAAGATCCGTAAAACTCCCACAGGTTTTGATGATCCCGGCTGCGAAAAACAGCACCAGCAGTCCATAAGCGATGGCTGTCAGTGCATCATTGATATTGGTCATAATGCGCCAGATGCCGCCGCCTTTAAAAGTTGCCGGATTTTCGGTAAGCAGCGTCCACAGTTCTGCCATCTTTTCACTCCATGTGGATAGTGCCGAGTTCAGATTCTGTACAATCCAGTTATCACTCAAAAATTCTCACCTCCTTAGAAAATGGTTTTGAATACAGGAGCACCTTCCGGCACTCCTGCGGTTTCCTTCTATCTTTTTTCAGAGGCTTACGCCATGATCAGGTCCAGGATCTCTTTGGCGAACGTAATGATCACGCCTCCGGCCAGTGTCAGAAATCCATTTGCCCTCTGGCTTGGATCATGGCTTTTCAAGGACAGTCCTACCTGCACCACTCCAAATCCAAGCAGGATCAAGCCGATGGCACGGATCAGTGAGAAGATGAATGTAGACAGGTTATTGATCACCGACAGCGGATCTCCGGCTGCAAACACCGTGGTTGCCCCTACGGTTGCAATAAGAACCAGTGTCATATAAAGCCCCATCCATTTCTTCTGCTTTCTCCCCATCGGCATCGGGGTTGTCATTTTTTCCGTTGCATTCTTTTTTGTTCTATTTTTTTCTCCTGTGAGAAGTTTCTTCAATACACATCACTCCAATCCATCAAAAAACTGCTATTCACCAAGGATGTCCTCGGTAGACAGCAGTTCGTAATCGTCTAATCTGTTAATGTCAATCTTTAGGTCGTCGTGAGCCAGTGGTGTTTTCGCATAATCATAAGGCGATGCACCACCGTCCTCTGTGTATCTGAAATTCACATGCTTTTTTAAATCATATTTATCGTCCATGATCGGACGCTCCCCACGAATAAACAAAATCGCTTTGCGGTTATCTAAAAGCCGTATTTCATCCGGTGTTAAAAGTTCCCTTCCTGTCTGCTGATAATTCACCGAATAGCTGCCGCTACGCCCTTTTGTCTGTCCGTAGGTATTGGTATCCAATGTCTCTTTTCCCAATAATTCCGAGACATACTTATGTCCTTCTTTTGCATTTCCACCCAAATATAAAAATTCATCATGAGGTAAGGTTCAGCTTGTCCTTTACAGGACTTGCATCCCCTCCCTCCCAAACCGCACGTACACCTCTCGATGTATACGGCTTTCCGCTTATTATATTTGCGGTATTAAGAATGAATCAGTTTATGACATTCGGGGCATACCACAAGAGTTTTCCGTCTCCTTTTGCGCATAAGGAGCACCCACTCCGCGTTGCCCTTTAAATCTTTTAATTTCTTCACCTGATGGATTTCCAGATTTCTGCAATCCTTTCCACAAAGCTCACAGGTATGGCGTTCCACTCTCTGTTTCAGAGTATTGGTTTTAGCGTATTTTGAGAATTGCGGAAGTTCACTCACATTGTCAAACTTTGTAGCTGATTCTTTTCGCTTAAACCCGTCTCTGTAAAAGGTCGTAGTTTTCCTTCCTGCTTTGGTATCGTATGCGATTGTAAACAGTCCTCCAACACAATATCTGCGCTTAATTTCGTGAACATTTGTTTTGTACTTACAGGCAAATGTCTTGTACATACTGTACTTCATAAGATTAGCAAATCTGCCTATTTTAAAGGAATCATTCGCTATGGCATAGTAGTTGTACAGTCCACGTACTTCCGCATTATATCTTGCCAGAATTTCTATATCGCTTTGATTTACCAGTTTTCCCCTGTGTAGGGCTACAAATCTTTCTTTTCCGTTTTCGTTAATCTTGATTTTGATTGCATGATATTCCAATAACTTTCCCACCCATTTTTCTCTGGGTACAAGTAATTTCACCACTCCTGCATTGCTCCTGATTTTGTACCCTCCTGCGGATTTCTTTAAATCCTGACTTCTGGATACCGTAATGTCATAGCCTAAAAATCTGGCTCTGTCTCCTGTGTGTGTAACCTTAGTTTTGGTTTCGGACATTTCCAAATCCAGTTCTTCCCTGAGGAATCTGCCGACGTCAGCTTTAATCTGTTCTGCGTCCGCTTTGCTCCCAATTACTCCAATAATAAAATCATCAGCGTAACGGGTGTACTGAATCCGTTTATACGTCTCATCTAAAGGTTCGGTAGGAGTTAGTTGTCGTGCTTGCTTTTCAAGCATTTTCAAATGCTTATTGCGTTCCCCGCGTTCTTCTGGAGATAAATCCGCCCACTTCTTTTTGCCCATACATCTATAATAAGATGCCTTTTTGACAACTTTATTGTAGTCGGAGTTCATTTGTTTCTTCTTTCCTCGGTTATATTTCTGTGCGTATTCTTCCATAAATTTATCTAATTCGTGGAGATACACGTTTGCAAGTACTGGACTGACACCTGACCCCTGCGGTACACCGCTGTATGTCCGATTGTACGTCCATTGCTCCATATATCCTGCTTTTAGGAATTTCCAGATAAGTTGTAGGAACATTTCATCATCAATGCGTTTTCTCAGCAATCTGATGATTGTGTGGTGATTAAAACTGTCGAAGCAGGCGTGTATATCGCCCTCAACAAACCAGTTCGTTCCCGTAAAGGTTTTCTGAATCTGGTATAATGCTGTCTGACAGCTTTTGTTTGGTCTGAACCCATGAGATGTTTTCTTAAACACAGGCTCATAAATGCTTTCTAAAATCATTTTCACTACTTCCTGCACCAGTTTGTCATTGCCCGACTGGATTCCCAACGGGCGCTTTTTATTACTGTTTTTCTTAGCAATATATTCCCTGCGCGCAGGTTTTGGCAGGTAACTTTTATCTCGCATGGATTCAATAATCCTTTGGATTCTTTCGTCACTCATGCCATCAATGGTAGTTCCATCTGCACCGGCAGTCATACTGCCTGTGTTTGCATATATGTTTTTATATGCAAGCCAGTAGAACTCTGGATTGTACAGATTCCGATATAATCTCTGAAACCTGTAAGATTCATTCTTTGACTTTTCCGTCAAACTACTTAATACTTGGATTGGATTTCTCAATGCCTCTCGCACCGTCCTTTCATATCGTATTAGTAAATAAGCTGCTCCCCTTCGCCATGTGAACGTCATTAACGTCTCGAACTACTATGGGAGCTGTGTGACCATGCCCGTTACCGGGTTTAGGTCATCCCCAGTTAGTATTTATAGAATTAGCGTTTCGTGTTGTCGGCATCGACTTTCGCCATTTACCCGCTGTCTTGCGGTTGTCCTTCCATGAGTATCGCTTGCTTTCATAACTGCGAAATGAAACCAACATGGAATAGCATACGTTTCAATCCTTTTCGTATGCGGAGTGCGGATTCCCCCACTCTGGCTATCGTTCAGGCAGTTTAGCTTTATACCTCATACACGAATTTTTATTCTTGAATTTTCAGATACACAGGATTAGTACTTTATCATTCAGGCTCTCGTCTATTGACAAGAGCGACAACATGCTACACTCCCCTTCGGGTTTCCCCTCTCGGATAAGTTGTAGAATAATAGGTTGTGATTTTTCATCACTTGATACTTTCACCTACTGCTTGCTAAAGGCAGTATTCCATAAATACCACGCCGCCGAATTTATAATGCGCTGGCGACTTCTGGGCGCACGCAGTTACCGATAAGGCTCTCATAGGAGTCTTTGAACAACGCTTTCATCTGTGCGATGTTCTGGATGATGATACTGCAGGAGATCCCTCTGGAACGCATCGTAGCCAGTATCTTGTCAAAGTCATCCGGCAAGGCTACGTTTGGCCATTCATCCATAATGCAGTGTACCGGAATCGGAAGCCTTCCTCCGTACTTCCGGTCTGCCACATAATACAGTGTCTGAAACAGATTACTGTAAATCATGCCGACCAGATAATTCATACTGGTGTCCGCATCCGGAATACAGCAAAACAGTGCTACTTTTTTCTCCCCGATACTGTATAAATCCAGTTCGTCCGTACAGGTCAGGTTGGCGATCTGTTTCAGGTTAAAAGCTGCCAGACGGACACCAACCGAGATTAAAATCGACTTTGCAGTCTTTCCGGCCGCCTGCTTATAAATGGCATACTGCTTGACCGCAATACTCTCTGGGTCCCGCATCTCCAGTCTTTCAAACAAAATGTCCAATGGTGACTGGTAATCCTCATCATCTTCTTTGACCTGTGCGCTTCCAAGCATTTCCATGATCATCGGGAAGTTCTGTTCTTCCGGTGGAGCTTCATGCAGTAAATACAGCATAAGTGCCTGTAAAAGTGCAGTCTCGGACTTCTCCCAGAACGGGTCCGAGCTTTGTGCACCTTTCGGTGTCGTGTTGCGGATCAGGTTGTTAATTAGTTTCAGCACATCCTTGTCATCCCGGACATACGCAAACGGATTATAGCACCAGGAAGTTTCCGGATTGATCAGGTCGAACACCCGGACTTCATATCCATTCCGTTCCAGGACACCTCCTGTTTTGCGCAGAAGTTCCGCTTTCGGATCTGTGATCACCATCGAACAGTTGCACTGCATGATGTTCGGAATCGCATAGGTCCGGCTCTTTCCTGCCCCGGAACCTCCGACTACCAGCACATTTAAATTTCGTTTATGCTTATAGCCGTCCAGTCCCATGCGGAAATGCTGTGTCAGAAGCAGATTCTGGGTGTACTGTTTTTCGCAGTAACGTCTGCAGATTTCGGACACATTGCCCCATTTTGCGGAACCATGTTCCACGCCTCTTCTATAATTTCTTTTTTGGGATTCATAAATACCAATGCCTAAGAAATAGGCTGCTGTGAATATCAGAATACATTTGAACGTATACGGTGTATACGTGATAAAAAACGGCTGTTCGAGTTTTTCGCTCAGCGTTTCTAAGATTTGAATAAAATTCTTATCCGGTGTAATGGCACAAGCGGTAATCGCTGCCGCCCACCAGACAAATGGCAGAAAGACAAGATACAGAACCCAGTCCTGTTTTTTTGTACTTATCTCTGCAAGTCAGATTCTCTTTTCTTGCGTGGCTTTTCTTCTGGATGTCCCTGTCCTTCTTTCTTATGAAAGGAATCCACTCCCGGTATCAGTGAGAGACTTCTGCCGTTGTCCCAACTGATACCGAGCTGGCCTGCATCATCCACATACTGCACAGTTCCTTCCAGTCCCTGCGGCATACCCGCTTCTCCGTCCATCGAATCCAGACAGATTCTTGTTCCTGCCGGATACTGTTCTCTAAGTCTTGCCACTTTTTCTCTTGAATAAATGACCAATCAACCACTCCTTTCTCTACCAGAACATGTGTCTGGTGGTATTCGGTTTTGCGACCTGAAGGATGACTTTATCTATTCCGTCACTGTATCTTCCGGCTGCAAGATATTTACTTCTGAGTCTGTTCAGTGCCTTACGGATTTGCCTTTGTTCCCCTGCTGTAATCTGCAGCCGTTTCTGGGCGAGGTCGTATTCACTTACTTTTTTCAGAAGAGCTTTCGTTTCTTCCAAACATTCGTCCTGCTCACTCTGTGCCTGCAGCTCATCATTCAGTGCCACCACGAACATATTTTTCATAATGTTATCCATCTTCAAATAGTATTTTGTCATCTGGCTGACCTCCTTTTTTTGTTAGGTAGTGTCAAAAACTACCTGTTTTTATTGTTCTAAAATCCTTTAAAACCTTGATTTATCGGAGGTTTGCAAATAAAAAGAGCATTGACCTCCCTTTTTTGGTATAATGTCTTCGACCAAAAATCCA
>NZ_JAFBIZ010000097.1 GCF_021531995.1 Faecalicatena contorta | reverse complement strand
TCATAATTTCACGCTATAATCAATATATCAAATAAAGAAGACAGTAGTTGTACTTATCGTTCAATTACATTTTGTATGATTACTGGACTTCGCCTAACAACAAGTTAAATTTACATAGATTTTTTCCATTTCCTTCCAAAAAGGAGACCGGCAGTATTCTACCGGTCTCCTTTTACATATCACGCTTCGCCTGTACTGTCGCCATAAAGCTGCTTCCTACATTTCATACCATCAAAAACCTAGTATTCTCCTGTTATACCCTGAAACCAGTCCCAGGCATCCTGGATCAGGTCACCTCCGTCATAAGTTTCTCCCAATATTGCATAGATATAATAGACCCTGTCCTCTTTCACCTGCGCATTTGCGTACGCACTGTCATATACAGCCATCCGAAGACACAGATTGCAATAAACGATCCATAGATCAGTACCGTAGCGCGCATGCCGTTTTTCACCCCGCCGGCAAAGCCTTTCTTTAAATCTGATATCCCCTGTTCCTTTTCCTGATAATAGGGACACTGAAAATATTTTCTGGATTCATGACGCGGATCACAGTATACATCAATCATAGAATACGTAACTTCTACACCTTTTGCTCCACAGTAACAGGTCTCATTGTATGTCAGTCTTCCATACGGACATTCCATATCTTTTTCCTCCCTCATGTTGCTATAATCATTCTCAATCATTATAGCAAAGGATACCGGTATACAAAAAGATGTGGCATCTCCTGTGGCAAAGTATTCTTTTCAAAACTTTCTGCTTTTCAAAGAAAAATATTTATCATAAGTCTTCTTTCGTCATGCGTATCTTTTTCCATTCCGACTGCGGCGAATAATTCCTGGATAATCCATCGTCACTGTACAGCACATATTCTGCCACATCATCCGTATATCCGATCCACTGAAGCTGTTCTTCGCTGACATCCGCAGTAGTTCTGGCTTTTTCATCCAGAATCGCAAGCGGCAGCATATATCCTTTCCGGACAAACAGAACGACTTCATCCAGCGCCACGTCGATGTAATGGTGACCCTTCGCAAGTACTTTACATGCTCTGTCATCCAGAGAGCGCATAGACACCATCAACATATCCTCGGGCAGATACACATATCTTCCCTTTGCATTCTGCACATAGACCGGCGCGATCATGATGCTTTCACCAACAAGAAGCTGATCTTCGACACGGTATGCCTGCACATCCTCCGGATAATCAAATGCCAGCGGTCGAAAATACATCTCATCCTTCAGCGCTGCCTTCATATATTCGCTGTATATATACGGAAGAAGTCCATAACGGATACGAATGATGTTCCGAAATGACTCAAGATGTTCAAACCGATATATTTCCTGACTTCTGGTTCCCATCGCCGCATGATTGCGCATCAGAGGTGTGAATAACGCAAACTCCAGCCAGCGCATCATCAGATCTTCGGTCGTATCGCTGCCAAACCCTCCGATATCAGAACCGGTATACAGAATTCCACACATGTTCAGTGACGGCATCTGCTGAATACTGAGAAGAAGCTGACTCCACCAGGCATTATTATCTCCGGTCCAGATGCCGCCATAACGATGCATCCCTATATAAGAAGATCTGGAAAACAGCAGTGTCCGCCGATCCGGCGCGATCTGATCAAATGCCTCCGCGGCAGCCCTTGTCATATTGAAGCCATACAGGTTATGCACTTTATCATGACGTACTTTTACCCCGTCCATATTATGATAAAAGCTCTGATAATCAACCTCACTGTTTGAAAGTCCGGATACCAGATCTTTCATATGAAAGAATTCATAGAGATCCAGGTTTTTCCCTTTCATTTCATCCAGTTCTTCCAGAACCTTTTTCAGATTCTTTTCCGAATAAAAGATTGCAGGTTCATTCATATCATTCCAGAACCCATCAATCCCCTGCTCCATCAGGACACGGTATTTCCCGCCAAACCACGCTCTTGCTTCTGCATTCAGCACATCCGGGAAATGAACCTTACCCGGCCACACTGCGGCCACAAAGTCCTCCCCATCCTCATCCTTGCAAAAGTAGTTCTCCCGAACCCCTTCTTCATAAACCGGGTATCCCTCTTCTATCTTAACTCCGGCATCAATGATCGGAACAAGATGGACGCCCCGCTCTTTCATCTCTTTCGTGAAATTCTTAAAATCCGGAAACGTGTCCTGATTGACCGTAAAGTCCTTATATCGTTCCATATAATCAATATCCAGATAAACGGCATCCAGTGGAATATCATTCTGATGATGCCCGTCCACAACTTCCCGGACTTCATCCTCCGTCATATAACTCCATCTGGACTGCTGGTATCCAAACGCCCACTTCGGTGCAATATAGCTGGTTCCGATCAGCTTTCGGAACTGTTTTACGATATCTTTAAGACTTTCTCCTTCCACCACATAGATTATACAGTCTTTGCCCGCCGTAATGACAAGCTCATCCATCCGGGTCTCTCCGACATCGAAAATGACTGTCCCCGGATCATCCACAAAGATTCCAAAGTTTTGCGCTTTATATTCGACTGCTGATTTCTTTGCGCGATTCAGAATCAGGAAATTATGAGCTCCATATAATGAATGCTTATTCTCCGTGTGGTGTGGATCATCCGTTGCATTGCTGATATAGGAGAATCCCCGTTTATTTATGCCGCGTACCTGTTCGCCAAGGCCAAATACCACATCCTCATCCTCCATACGACAGGATAAACGAACACTCTCCTCCTTCACTTCTGCCCGCATCACCGATAATTCCCGCTTACTCTCTGATACTTCCATCACAACGGCACGGGTATCCATCGGATGACCAAACACATATTTACAGATCATACTCTGTATCCTCCTCTGCTTATCTGTTTTTTAATCCCTTTTCATTATATCCCATTCGCAGATAAATGCAGTAGTATCATAACCGTTTTTACTCAGAAAGATATTTTTGAATCCAGTATCTGACCAGATTTTCTGACTCTTCCTGACTCATGGCGTGTCGTCCGTTGGCAAGAATCTCCAGATAATTGTATATCGCCCAGGAACAGCTCAGCTCCGACAATATACACACGCTGAATGTATCGTCATGGAAATACTGAATCATTGCATGTGTCTCTTCCGGAGTTCCAATCTCCCACTGGAAATTCAGCGGGAATTTTTCAGGTTCAATAAAGCGAATCCCATACCAGCCTTCCCTGCATGCAGCAAGCATCTCTTCGAACAGATATCTTCTATCCTTTTTCGTCAGTGCCCCTCTGATAAAATTAGAAGGATATTCCCGGAACACACCTGTCTGCACGAATTCTTCCACATAGGAAGGATTCATTAAGATTGTTGTATGGCCTGCACTTTTCTTTCTTCTCAAATTTGCCGCATATGCCACCAGCATCTCTACCATGCCATCATACCCCGGGATGTCCGGATTCATATAGCGCTGAATCAGCTCCCGGTTCCAGAACTGTATACTGCAGGTTCCGCTGCTGAGTTCATAAGAGTGTTGAAACGGGAACGCATTGATATAATTATCAGCCCAGTTTATTTCTTCAAACAGATTCGGCCAGTAACTCATAAGCGGACGACAGGTCTTTTCTATTCGCTTCATTAAAGCATGAAATACTTCTACAATTTCGGTTTCTGTATGTACCAGAGCATTCTTCCCATCTGCAGAAAACTGTATAACAACCTCTTCCGTTACCAGAATATTGGGAAACAGCTGTGACTCGCCAAACCGTTCTTCTGCACTTCCGTAATAATAACTGGAACGGTAGTTGGGCAGAGAAATGTGACATTGGAATACACTTCGCAGCATATCCAGATTGTGTTCTTTCAGATTCGTCTGTACCCCGTCAAAACAGAAAATCTGAAAAATCTTCAATTTTGAATATTGCTCCATCAAAAGAATTTCCGCCAGCATCTTACTATATCGCGGGGAAAAAATTACTTTTACGTAAGAGTCCTGTCCTTCCGCTTTTCGCATGAGAGAAACGATCGCTCTCTTGATATTCAGCTCTCCCTGGATTACGTTCTGAACCTCGGAATTCATCACAAGACTGGTATTAACGATTTCCCATTTAGATTTTTCTCTGGAAACGGAGATATCACTCAGGGAAAACAGAAATTTTTCGATTTCTCTATACTGCTGATATCTGACAGCACCAAGCTGTTCTACATCATAGGCTTCCAGTACGTCGGCACGTTCTTCCTGCGTAAGGCAAAGTGGCTCAATGATCTTCTCCAATACGTCCAGACTTTTCACCGGCCTTTTTCCCTTCAGATATTGATACATGGTAGAACGGTCGATTTTACAGATCTGAGCAAGCTGTGCAATCGTGATCTTTCGCTCTGCCAGAAATACAGTTAATTTTTCAGAAAATGTAGTCATTCTTATATTCCTCCTGTCTGATACATACAAAGCGGCAGTACTGCTCTGCAAAGATGTGGCAACTTTTGTTGCAAATATTTTTACCGGATCACGATGTCTTTCCTTCTTTATATTCTACAATGCATCCTTCATTGCTTTCACATACTCATATACGTATGGTGCCGCTTCTTCTCCATACTGTGCAATGATCTTTACAATGGCGGTTCCGACAATCTCCAGGACATCCATCTCGTGCAGAAGTCGAATACAGTGATTTCTCATCTCTTCTGCAGATGCGGTAATCTCTTCAATCGTCTCTCCCTTCATGGACAGAGCGGTAAGATAAGCGCTCTTCTGTACTTCACTTGCCTGATCACTCATAATTTCATTCATGACCTCTTTTGCCATGTCATAACTAATATCTTCTTTTTTTGCCAGTTTCAAAATTGCTTCTCGAATCATTTTTTTATTCCTCCTGTTAAATTCTTTATGATCTGAATTCCATCCGGTGTCAATACTGATTCCGGATGAAACTGTACTCCATATACGGGATATGTCTGATGCTGCACTGCCATGATCTCCCCGTCTTCCGTCACAGCCGTAACTTTCAATTCCTCCGGTAATGTCTCCGGAACTGCTGCCAGAGAATGGTATCTGGCAACCTGTATCTCCGGCTCCATTCCTCTGAAAAGATCCGAATCCGTATCCAGTTTTGCCATACTGGTCTTTCCGTGCATCAGCTGTTTCGCATAGGATACGGTAGCCCCATATGCTTCGCAGATTGCCTGGTGGCCAAGGCACACACCAAAGATCGGAATCTGTCCGCCAAGCTCCTTTACCACCTGTACACATACTCCTGCATCTGAAGGTTTGCCTGGCCCCGGCGACAGGACGATCAGTTCCGGCTGAAGCGCCCGGATCTCATCTGCCGTCAGTTCATCGTTGCGGATCACCTTCAGATCATCCTTTACAGAACCAATCAGCTGATAAAGGTTGTACGAAAAACTGTCATAATTATCAATCAGTAAAATCATCGTCAATTCCCCCTTTTGCCAGCTCCAGTGCCTTTACCACTGCTTTTGCTTTATTGATACATTCCTGATACTCACTTTCCGGAAGACTGTCTGCTACAATCCCCGCACCAGATCTTACAAATACTTTTCCATTCTTGGCAAATGCCAGTCGGATTGCTATACAGGTATCCAGGTTGCCGGTAAAATCAATATATCCGATTGCTCCTCCGTAGATTCCGCGTTTATTATTTTCCAGTTCATTGATAATCTCGCAGGCACGGAGTTTCGAAGCTCCGGAAAGTGTTCCCGCCGGAAGAATGGAATCGACCGCATCCAGTGCATCGTAATCTGGCCGAATCTTTCCGGATACCGTAGATCCAATGTGCATCACATGAGAATATCGTTCAATATTCATATACTGTTCTACCTTTACGGTACCGATCTGACTGATTCTTCCGATATCGTTTCTTCCAAGGTCTACAAACATGTTATGCTCCGCCCGTTCCTTTTCGTCAGAGAGCAGTTCTTCTTCCAGTCTCTGATCTTCCTCTTCCGTCGCTCCCCTCGGTCTGGTTCCTGCAAGCGGATAGGTATACAGCTTTCCTTGTTCCAGCTTGACCAGAGTCTCCGGCGATGCTCCCGCAATCTCCACGTCATCACTGGAAAAATAAAACATGTACGGCGAAGGATTCAATGTCTGAAGCACCCGGTATGTGTCAAACAGGCTTCCTTCAATCTCTGCTTCCAGCCGGTTCGACAGCACCACCTGAAAGATGTCGCCCTCCCGGATATAATACTTGGCCTTTTCAACCATCCTGCAATATTCTTCTTTGTTGAAGAGCGCATGAAATCCATTTTTTATCTGCAGCGGTTTATTTTCTGCCGGTTTCCCGTGTCGGATCAGCTTTGCCATATTATCCAGTTCATTTACCGCCTTGTTATATTCCGTCTCAAAATACTCCGTTCTTGCATTCACGATCAGGATAATCTTCTGTCGGAAATGATCAAATGCGATGACTTTATCGAACAGCATCAGATCCACATCTTTAAACTGTTCTTCATCTTCTGCATTCAATAGCAGTCCCGGTTCACTGTATTTAATATAGTCATAAGAAAAATATCCGACCAGTCCTCCGGTAAACGGCGGCAGATGCGAAAGTCTCGGACTCTTATAATCTTCCAGAATCTTACGGATCGCTTCTTTCGGATGCTCCACCCTTTCCTTCATCGTCATGCCGATTCGAATCCGAAGCATATGATCATGACAGGTTACTTCCAATGTCGGATCATATCCCAGGAACGTATAGCGCCCCCACTTCTGGCTGCTGTCCACACTTTCCAGCATATAGCAATGCTTGCTGACATTTTTCAGAATCCGCATCATTTCAATCGGCGTGATACGGTCGGAGTACAATTCCCGGCTGATTGGAACGATCCTGTAATCCCCGGATGTCAGTATTCTTTCAGCCTCTTCATAACATGGATATATCATAGTTTCCTCCTTTTCATTTGCCTGAATCAACAGTTCGCGCGTCCGCCCGGAGAGTTTTTACTCTATGGATACGAAGTTTCCCATAATGCCAAAAACCGTCCCTGACAGACAATTCTGTCAAGGACGGGTATATGTACAACATTCTTATTCTACATTACACTCGCGGTGCCACCTTGATTTGCAGATTCTACATCTGCACTCTTACTGGATACAAGCATATCCATGACAACTTACGTATGTCTTACGTCGGGAGATACTCAGATGATTGCTCTTTTCATCCCGCCCTCTGTGGTCCATTTAACAGGCTGCGTTCTGCCCGGCTCTCAGCTATCCGGGCTCTCTGTGAGTGCACGATCTGTTTTTATCTCCACTTCATCGGTTTAATACGTTATTGAACTAATATGTGTTATAGTTCTATAACCAAGAAAATACAAGTATTAATTTATATTTTTTAATTTATATTTTTCAATTTATTTTTTTACTTCTCTATTGATTTCACTAAATCCAGTGCTATAATATCATATATGGAAGCATAACTCAGCCGGTTATTTCCATTTTGGGGCATTAGCGCAGTTGGGAGCGCGCCACATTCGCATTGTGGAGGTCACGGGTTCGAATCCCGTATGCTCCATTTTCTTTTTCTGCATCTCATAACTCTAAATGGGCGATAGGACAAAAGCTTCTGCTCACCGCCCTGACTTCTTCTCTTTTTTAACTTTCACATCTCATTTCCCGGGCAGACAAATCTCACTTTTTTTCATACAGCCAAATTCTTTTTGATATTCCTGTTTTTATTCTTTTTTTCAATAAAAAATGGATATAGAATCAGCAAAACCGGCTCTACACCCAAAAGTATCTATCATTATCCTAAGGAGGGCACCTCATGATCTACGAAAAAATGCTTGCAGAAAGCAAACATCTGGAATCACAAATTAAATCTCTGGAGTCAAAACTAAAGAAATATCCTTCCGGAAAACTCTTTTGCACCAAAAACGGGAAACATTATAAATGGTATCTGTCGGATGGTAAAACACAAGTCTATCTTCCCAAAAACCAACGTCCTCTTGCAGAAAAAATGGCAATGAAGAAATACCTCGCACTGTCTCTGGAAGATTGCATCCATGAAAAAAGAGCGATCGATTATTATCTCCGTCACCACAATCCAAAAGGAAGTCTGGCAGAGAATCTTCTTCATACATCTGAATACACGAAGCTGATCTCTCCTTATTTTCTTCCTCTTTCTTCGGAACTTCAAGAATGGATGGTCACACCCTATGATTCTAATCCCAGGTACCCTGAACAATTCATATTTAAAACCGTTTCCGGCAGATATGTACGTTCCAAATCCGAGGTCATCATTGATATGTACCTCTCTGTACATCAGATTCCGTTCCGCTATGAAGCTCCTCTTACTCTTGATAATCTCACTCTTTATCCTGATTTCACAATACGTCACCCAGATACCGGTCAATTCTATTATTGGGAACATTTCGGTCTTGTTGACGATCCGGGGTACCGCAAAAAGATGAGTGAAAAATTAGATCTCTATACTTCTAACGGAATTATCCCGACCATGAATCTCATCACAACCTATGAGACCAAAGAACAGCCTCTAAACGTTGATTTGGTTGAAAAAATAATCCAGTATTACTTTTTATAATTTCTAGTCTTTTCTTCCTGAAGGTTTCCTGAAGAGCCCTGTCGCTCCACAACAAATTCTATCACAGTGGATGTTACCATATTTTCCACTTACGTACACCCATTTTTTTCTATTTTTCCTGTATATTTTCATGATTCATGAAACATTATGGGCAAAGACACGACAAATCTTTACTATCGCCCTGATATCTTCTATTTTTCAGCAAGAGACTCTTTCTGCCCGGGTGATTATAACATATTTTCATTTATATGCCCACAGTGCAGAACAGAAATCCATTTATATGCCCACAGTGCAGAACAGAAATCCATTTATATTTTTTCGCTTTACAGTGATAAAAAAGTAGTGTTATTACCAAAAACAGTGCTATAATGTGCTTTAGAAAAAATCAGATTACAGACAGACATCGGGAGGAAAAGAACATGATAGGACTTGGGACAATAATCAACACAGCAGCTATCATTGCAGGCGGGCTGCTCGGACTCTGCGTAAAAAAAGGCATGCCGGACCGTATGCAGGATGTTCTGATGCAGGCCTGCGGAGTTTCCGTCATCTTTATTGGTATAGCCGGCGCATTGTCAAAAATGCTCGTCATAGAGGATGGACAGCTGGGTACACAGGGGACCATGCTCCTTGTACTCTCGCTGGTTCTCGGTTCATTTCTCGGAGAATGGATCAATATTGAGCAGAAGCTGGAACTTGCAGGCGAAAAGATCCGTACTGCTGTGAAGGCTAAAAATGATGGGAAGTTTGTCGACGGTTTCGTCAATGTATCTCTGATCATCTGCATTGGTGCTATGGCAATCGTGGGTTCCATTCAGGACGGTATAAGCGGCGATTACTCCATGCTGGCAGCAAAAGCAGTCCTGGATTTCGTCATCGTAATGATCTTTGCATCCACCTATGGACTCGGCGCAGTATTTTCCGCCGTGCTGATCTTTCTGTATCAGGGAAGCATCACTTTATTTGCAGCGCTGTGTGGTTCTTTTGCCAGTGATGCCCTGATCAGTGATCTCTCGTATATAGGTTCTGTGCTGATCTTCTGTGTAGGAATCAACGTTGGATTCGGAAAGCGTGTTCGTGTCGGGAACATGCTTCCGTCCCTGATCATTGTCATTTTTTACCATATCCTGCAGGGACTTCATCTGGCATAGACAAAATCCTCTTCTATTCTCCTCCTTTTGCATCTTCCAGAAAATCTCTTCTGTACTGGGAAGGAGTAATTCCTTCCGCTTTCTTAAATGCTTTTGTGAACACCCGGTAATCTCCGTATCCGGACTGTTCTGCCACTTCGGCAATTGACAGTGAAGTAGCAAGCAGAAGTTTTTTTGCTTTTTCCATGCGGATGTTTGTCAGATAGGCCAAAAACCCGACTCCGATCTCATTTTTAAATAATTGGCTGATGTACTGTGCATTCATATGAAATTCCTCTGCAAGCACAGCCAGGCTGATATCCTCCGAAAGATGCTTCTGCATATATCTTGTAATACCAGTGATCACACGCTCTTCCTGCTCCATCGTTTCTTCCGTTGTCCGCTGTTCATACAGGGATATCTTAAGATTATCAATACAGGTACCAAACTCTTCATAATTCACAGGCTTTAAAATATAATCTGTAATCTGAAGCCGAAGAGCCTGCTGACAATAGGAAAAGTCATCATATCCGGACACGATCACATAGGCAATCTGCGGATGCTTGATGCGACTGAGCTGAATAACCTTTAATCCACTCATGATCGGAATATTGATATCCATGATCACAATATCCGGGCTCAAAGCGTCTATCTGTGCCATTGCCTCCATCCCGTCAGCCGCTTCACCGATTACCTCACAATCATGGGCTTCCCAGTTAAACAGTTTCTTGAAGCCCTCTCGAATCATAATCTCATCATCCACTAATAACACTTTTAACTTTTTCATTCTCTGACCTCCCAGGTAATCGGCAGACGCATGTGTGCAGTGACTCCACCATCTGCATTTTCTGTATACCACAGACCACAATCCAGTCCACACAGATATTTGATGCGTTTTTGAACATTTAAGATACCGATGCTGTTTCCCTCCAGTTTTGGTGCCTGTCTGTCATAGTGAAGAAGCATCTGATCAATCTTTTCCTTCTTTCCTTCCGCAAATCCACTTCCGGTGTCCATGACCTGAATTTCCATTCGTTTTTCATTATCCGGAAGCTTCTGTGCCACAATCCTTACTTTTCCCTGATATCCTTTATTCTTCAACCCATGAAGAAGGCTGTTCTCCACAATTGGCTGCAGGATAAAATTCGGAACCTGTACTCCGCCCAGATCCGGATCCATATCGTACTCACACTCAAGCTTTGGATAGCGATAACACATCAATTCCATATACGCTTCCAACAGTTCCAGTTCATCATCCAGTTCCACCATCTGCCGGTCTACCTTCACACTAAGCCGGAAAAAATCCACCAGACGCATCAGGAGATCTGCAACTTTCTTATCTCCATCCAGCTGTGCCTGGATACGGATGGTATCCAGTGTATTATAGAGGAAATGAGGATTTACCTGACTTTTCAGATATAACATGGACATTTTCTGCTCCGTCAGTTCTGCCCGCAGAATATCCGGATTCTCCAGAGTCAGATAAAATGCCAGAGTCATCAGTGTCATTCCCATTCCGCTGATCAGCCACGTCGGATGGAACGCCTGCAAAAGAGATACAAAGATCATAATCAGAAGAGCGACTCCAATAGCAAACTTTTTCTTCTGTTCAATCTCTTTCCAGTTCACCAGCAGCATCCAGACACACAGTATCAGATAAAATGCCGTGCTGACATAACATACTTCTGCATGAATTCCGTCCGAATAATTCCCCTGCGGCGTGACCGCGTAATGAACCGGGAGAACAACCGCCGCTACTGCCGTCACCACCAGATAAATCTTTGCTGCCAGATTCAGCCAGTGAAACTTACCGGTTCCTTCATCCACCAGAATCGCCATATACTGGTAGAACAGATATACAATCAGGGACATGGATCCGATAAAAATCCGATGCAGGATATCGTTGAGTAACCGAGGCACCGTATCCAGATGATTCACCGTATACACCGTAGCTGCGTCGAACACAAGATGAATAATCAACGCAACCAGCAGAATCGAAAATGTTCTGTGAAGTGGGGTGTACTTCCGCCCTGCCGAAAAATATATATATGCTACAAAGACAAGAATCAGAATCAGTGCGATTTCCATTCGAAGCATTCTATTCACCTCCTATAGATATTGTAACTTAGGCGTTTGCGAAACGCCACAAGCCGCATAAATACGGCATTTTTTAACTACAAAAAACAAATAACCCCTCACCGGATATGGTATAATAGAGTTGACGAGAAACTATAAACCATACATCCAAGAAAG
>NZ_JAFBIZ010000096.1 GCF_021531995.1 Faecalicatena contorta | reverse complement strand
CAGGAGATGTATGTATGAACGGCGGATTGTCGCAAAATATAGTTGTATCTACATTTTGCGGCAGTCCTTCTTTTTTTACTAAAAATGCAGGAGGAAGGAGAAAAAGATAATGGAGAAAAAGTATATAAATGATTGGATTGTACAGGGGATCGCAGATGATTTTTAATATAGTATTTATTGCAGTCCTGTTACGAGTTTCCTATACAGATCTGAGATATCAGAGAATCGATGATGAATGGATTGTTGTAATTCTTATACTTTCCATACTGGCAATTCCGGTCATGAATGATATCACTCTTGTTTCACGACTTGTCGGAGGAGTCTGTGTCAGTTTTCCGATGCTTCTGATCACAACAGGGTATCCCGGAGCGTTTGGAGGAGGGGATGTGAAGCTGATGGCTGCCGGCGGATGTTTCCTGGGAGCGGAAAAAGTTCTTGCTTCGGTAGTTCCGGCAATATTCAGTGCAGGTGTATATTGTCTGTATCTGCTGATTGTAAAACGAGCCGTTCGAAATACCGCCTTTTCGCTGGGACCATTTTTATGCCTGGGAATGGTATCTGTGTTCATAATAAAGTAAGAATTCTGATGTTGCAGGTGTAGAGAAAAGTAAATATAATATTATTATCCGGGGATATTCACTCGTGATGAAAACAATGCATAAGCAAAGAGATAAGGAACGTGGATTATGAATTTACTTACAATGGAACATATTACCAAGTCGTATACAGACAAAGTGCTGCTTGATGATGTGGATTTCAGCATTAATGAGAATGAAAAAATCGGGGTCATCGGAATTAATGGGATGGGAAAATCAACGCTTCTTAAGGTGACAGCCGGTATAGAGCCATGTGATTCCGGCAAGATCAGCATGGGGAGCCAGGTAAAGATCTGCTATCTTCCGCAGACTCCGGTATTCGAAGAGGGAACAACGGTCCTGAGAGCTGCAGTTGAGGGAAATATAGATGAAATGAATCAATGGACGATCGAAGCAGATGCAAAATCCATGCTGAATCAGCTGGGCTTTACAGATTATGATGAACATGTGGAGCATTTGTCCGGAGGGCAGAAAAAAAGAATCGCTCTTGTGAACGCACTTCTGACACCTGCAGATATACTGGTGCTGGATGAGCCTACAAACCATCTGGATAATGCGATGTCAGAGTGGCTGGAGGAGTACCTCATTCAGTTTCGGGGAGCGATTCTCATGGTAACACATGACCGGTATTTTCTGGATCGTGTTTCCAACAGGATTCTGGAAGTGGATCAGGGAAAATTATACAGCTATCCGGGAAATTATTCTGAATTTGTACGCCTGAAAGAAGAACGGCAGAATATTGCTCTGGCAACAGAACGCAAGAGAAAGAGCCTGCTGCGGACAGAACTGGAATGGCTGAGTCGGGGAGCAAGAGCCAGAAGCACAAAACAAAAGGCACATATTGATCGGATCAGAGCGATGCAGGAGATGAAGGATATTCAGGAAGAAAAAAGAGTCGTGCTGGATTCTGTGTCATCCAGAATGGGAAATAAAACAATTGAACTTCAGAATATATCCAAGTCATACGATAAGAAAAAATTGATTGAGGATTATAACTACATATTTCTGAGAGATGACAGAATAGGTATTATCGGACCGAATGGATGCGGCAAGTCAACACTTCTTCGGATCATTAACGGAATTGTTCCACCGGATACTGGACGGATTGAGATTGGACAGACGATCCGGATCGGATATTTTTCTCAGGAAAATGAATATATGGATACATCTATGAAAGCGATCGATTATGTGAAAGAAGCGGGAGAGTATATTGCAACTTCCGAGGGAAGAATTACCGCTTCACAGATGTTGGAACGTTTCCTGTTTGACGGGGCGATGCAGTGGTCGAAGATTGAGAAGCTGTCAGGAGGAGAAAGAAGAAGATTATATCTGATGCGTGTTCTGATGGAGGCGCCGAATGTGCTGATACTGGATGAGCCGACAAATGATCTGGATATTCAGACACTGACGATTCTGGAAGATTATCTGGATCATTTTGACGGAATTATCATCATCGTATCTCATGATCGATATTTTCTGGATCGAACCGTAACCAGGATCTTTTCGTTTGAAGGTAACGGAACAATCCGTCAGTCTGAAGGTGGATATTCTGATTATCTGATACGAAAGGAACTGGAAAAACCAGAAGAAATCACAGAGAAGCCACAGGGGAAATCAGAAAAAACGGATTCTCCGGCAAAAAAGGCATGGAAACAGCCTTCTACAAAGCTTAGATTTTCATATAAGGAGCAAAAAGAATTTGAAGTGATTGATGACGAGATTGCAGCTCTGGAAGACGAGATTGAATGTCTGGATCAGAAAATTGCTGAAAACGCGACAAATTCTGCGAAATTGAATGAACTTGTTCAGAAAAAGGAAGAGACGGAAATGGCTCTGGAAGAAAAGATGGATCGATGGGTCTATCTGAATGATCTGAACGAAAGAATTCAGGAACAGGAGAAATAATTATAATTAACGGGAATGGGGGAAGACATTATGTGGACACGAGAACGTTTAAAAATGAATGGAAAGATTGCTTTTAAGAGGAATTACCTGCCGTGTGTAGGAGTTGCTTTTATTATGTCAATCATAACAACGCTTCTGAATTCAGGAAATACAGGAGGAAGAGTATCTCAGAATTACAGCTATTACAGTGAAGGAAGTGGAATGACCGGAGAATATCTTTCGTTTCAGGTGCCGTTTTTTGGCTTGCTGACCGGTGGTGTGCTGGTTGCAGGAACGATAGTCGGACTCCTGCTTGCCATCTTTGTGGGAACGGTAATTGAAATGGGCGGAAAACGTTTCTTTGTATTAAATAAGACAGGAATACCATCTGTGGGGGTGGTTCTGGATGGTTTTAAATCCGGAAATTATGGGAATGTTGTGTTAACCATGTTTTTAAGAGAACTGTATACGGTACTCTGGTCGCTCCTTCTGATCGTTCCCGGAATCATAAAATATTACGAATATCTGATGGTTCCTTATATTCTGGCTGAGAATCCGGGAATGAATCGGAAAGAAGTGTTTGCAATCAGTAGGAGAATGATGAACGGTCAGAAGATGGAGACATTTGTACTGTCATTATCCTTTATCGGCTGGGATCTTCTCAGTGTGGTTACATGTGGCATTGCAGGAATATTCTATGTTGTTCCTTACAAGGAGGCAACATTTGCGGAACTCTATGCGTACAACAAAGCAATGGCATATGAAGAAGGATATATTCGGTAAATGGCAGGAGAGTGATATGGCAATCAATAAATCTATGCGGAAGGTATTGAAGGCACTTTCCTTTGACGGAATCGAAGTGGAAGCATCCAGACATCTGGCGAATCTCAAGGCCATTGACCCACTGAAGATCTTTCATAAAACGATCGATTACAAGATATACAATGGAGATTACGAGGTGCCGGTGCGCCTTTATCTTCCGGATGAAGCCGTGTCCGGAAAGCTTCCGGTACTGTTGTTCTTTCACGGAGGCGGCTGGGTTACAGAAAGCATAGATAATTATGAACGTATCTGTGCGAGAATGGCAGAAGCTACCAACCATATAGTGGTGTCTGTTGGTTATAGACTGGCTCCGGAGTATCCATTTCCAACGGGACTGAATGATTGTTATGCTGCGACAAAAGAAATCTACAGGAATCATTTTCTCCTGAATACGGATCCGGATAAGATTACATTGATCGGAGACAGTGCGGGAGGGAATCTGGCAGCCGCGGTATCACTGATGGCAAGGGATAGGGGAGAGTTTTTTCCACAGCGCCAGATATTGATCTATCCTGCAGTAAACAATGATTACAGTGAGAATTCTCCGTATGAGTCGGTAAAGACGTGTGGGAGTGATTATCTTCTTACGGCTGGGAAAATGCGGGATTATCTCGATTTCTATGCTTCGGATGAAGGGGATAAAGAAAATAAATATTTTGCACCTTTGTTGGAGACAGATTACAGAAATCAGCCGAGAACATTGATTCTGACTGCAGAATATGATCCACTCAGGGACGAAGGAGAGGAATACGGAAAAAGGCTGAAAGAAGCAGGAAATGATGTGGAGATCCATCGAATTCCAGATGCTCTTCACGGATATTTTGCATTGGGAATCAGTTATTATCATGTAAAAGAAAGTTTTCAGATCATCAATCGGTTTTTAGGGGAGGACTAAAACATTGTTTCAACAGAGACGGGCGTACTGGCGCAGCCTGGATAATGCGGCAAAGCTGTTTTCAGCAGCCAGCAGTCCAAAAGATACACGTGTTTTTCGGTTTTATTGCGTACTAAAAGAGAAAGTGGATGGAAAAGTTCTTCAGGAGGCGCTGAATCAGACTATTGAGAAGTATCCGGTCTTTTTATCGGTAATGCGTAAAGGGCTGTTCTGGCATTATCTGGAAAAAAGTGAATTAAGGCCGGTCGTACGGGAAGAATATAAGGAGCCGTGCAGCTGTCTGTATGTGCGTGATAAAAAAAACCTGCTTTTTGAAGTGACATACTACGAAAAGCGGATCAATTTTGAAGTATTTCATGCGTTGACGGATGGAACCGGTGCAACAGAGTTCCTGCGGGAACTGGTAAAGAATTATCTGTATCTGATTCATAAAGAAGAGGGGCTGGAAAAGGCAGAGCTTACAGGTACGTACCTGACGGTCAAAGATCAGGAAGATGACAGCTTCAGCAGGTATTATAATCCAAATCTTCAGAGACAAAAGAAAAAGAAAAATCATGCATACCAGATAAGAAAGAGAAGGGGAGAGTATGAGCCTCTGCAGGTGAAGGAAAGTTGTGTGTCGGTAAAAGAATTTCTAGAGGTTTCGAGGGAAAAAGAGGTATCCATGTCTGTTCTCCTTACGGCAGCTTTTATCAGCGCTATACATGAAGAAATGAGCAGGATTCAGGAAAAAAGACCGGTCATATTGATGGTTCCGGTTAATCTGAGAAAGATATTTCCATCAGATTCTATGCTGAATTTTTTCAGTTATATCGAGCCGGGATATCAGTTTGGTACAAAACAGGAATCATTTGAGGATGTCCTGAATATGGTCAGAGAGTATTTTAAAGAGAATCTGTCAAAAGAGAATATGGCTGGACGGATGAATGAATTGATTGCCTATGAAAAACATAAGATCTTGAAATGGGCTCCTCTGGAATTGAAAAACCGGTGTATCCGTGCGGGAGCCAAAATGGCAGAAAAAGAAGTGACAGCAGTCCTTTCCAATATGGGTGTAGTGAAGATGCCTGATGCGTATACTCCATATATTGAACGGTTCGGAGTGTATACCAGTACCAATCGCACGGAACTGTGTGTATGCTCGTTCGGGGATGTTCTGTCGTTTGCTTTTACCTCGCGTTATGACAGTTCTAACATACAGCGCAATTTCTACCGGATTTTGGAAGATCTGGGAATTACTGTGCATATGGCTGAACCGGAATTCCCAGAAAATGTGAGGCCGAATTATGAAGGCCGAAAGTTTTTTCAGATATTTTCTTATTGCTGTATCGCTGCAGTCATCATCAGTATTATGGCAAATGTGATCCTGTCGCCTGGAAGATACTGGTCAAAGTTTGTGGCAGCGGGAAGCCTCAGCATGTGGATTACGATGGCAGTTGGATATCTGAAGCGTTATAATCTTCTGAAAAATGCAACCTGGCAGCTATTGATCGTTACGGTCGGCTGTATCCTATGGGACAGAGCAACCGGGTGGAAGGGATGGTCTGTTGATTTTGCAGTCCCAAGTATCTGTATATTAATACAAGTGTCCATGCTCATCATATCCAGAATCTATTCACATTCGCCGAGAGAGTATATGATTTATTATGTGATGGCATCGGTATATTCTATATTGGTTCCTTTTGTACTTCTGGCATTTCAGGTCATTACATTTCGGGCACCAGCCGTTATCTGTGTGGGATGCAGCTTTTTATTCTTGACCGGGTTGATTATATTCAGAAAAAAAGAGTTTCATGAAGAAATGTATAAAAAATTTCATATATAGGTATAAATTTTCCTTACATCAAAAAAAACAGCGTGATATAATAAAATATGTAGGTTGTTAGGTTGGCCTGATCTCTGGAAAAGAAAATCGGATTGACTGACTGGGAAAACAAGAAACAGACAGGAGGTAAATATGTTCAAGATAGGTGATTATGTTGCGCATTATAAAGAAGGTGTCTGTGAAGTAATGAATATTGGACCGCTTAATATGAGCTGTTCAGATAAGGGAAAAGAGTATTATACTTTACGACCGTTGTATGACGTGGGTGGAACATTATATACACCGGTAGACAATGTGAGACGGCAGGTTCGGGCAGTGCTGTCAGGAGAAGAGGCACGGAAGCTGATTGATGAAATGCCCAGTATTGATACCTTGTGGGTTGAGAATGAGAAAAAAAGAGAAGAGTTGTACCGGGAGGCTTTGATGAAAAATCAATGCAGAGAGTGGGTCGCAATCATAAAAACATCATACCAGCGAAAGATAAAGAGACTGTCATCAGGGAAAAAGTCAATTAATATTGATGAAAAATATCTGAGTATGGCAGAACGTTTCCTGTATGGGGAGCTGGCGGCAGCTCTGGATATGCCGAAAGATGAAGTGAAAAATTATATTATCAGACAGTTGGATTCATAAAAAAGACTGCCACAAAAATATATTTTGTATTTTTGTGGCAGTCTTTTATCTGAAGAATTATCTGGCTGCCTTTTCTGCATATTCTGTAGTAACAAGATTCTCATAAGGTGCACGTGTGGTGAGTTCTCCGGCCTCTTCCAGGATATCCTGCAGAAGATCAAAACTCTCTTTCCGGAAGATCAGATCTTCTTTCCAGGTATCCTGATCGTAATATCGGGTGATGATTGTGGTGATTGTGTCAAGATCTGTTTCTTTGAACTGGGGAGCAATGACAGCTCCGATCTCTTCCGGCGTATGTGTCTGTACATAATCCATTCCTTTTTGAATTGCATTGGTGAATCCCTGGATGATATCAGGATTATTCTTGATATAGCTATTTTTGGCAGAAAACGCGGTATATGGAACATAACCGCTGTCAGTTCCAAGAGAGGCAACAACATGGCCTTTTCCTTCTTTTTCCAGGTTAGTTGCACCAGGCTCAAATTCAACGGTAAAATCTGCTTTCCCTTCAGAAAATGCAGCGGCAGTTGAGCCAAAATCAATACTCTGGTCAATTTCAAGATCTGTAGCAGGATCAATGTCATTCTGTTTTAAGATATATTCAAATACCATTTCAGGCATGCCGCCTTTCCGCCCACCCAGTACGTATTTTCCTTTCAGGTCTTCCCATGTAAAATCAGGCATTTCTTCTCTTGCTACCAGGAAGTTCCCGGCGCGTTGTGTCAGCTGTGCAAAGTTGACGACATAGTCGACGGCACCCTCATTGTAGGTATAGATGGACGCTTCGGAGCCCATGAAGCCAATATCTGCGCTTCCGGAAAGTACAGCAGTCATTGTTTTATCTGCGCCAAAGCCGGTTACGAGCGTTAATTCGATTCCTTCTTCTTCAAAGTATCCTTTTTCAATCGCTACATACATCGGGGCATAAAAGATGGAGTGTGCTACTTCGTTTAAAGTCACCTCTTTTAATTCCTGTGAGGAATCAGAGGCAGTCTTTTTTTCTGAATCAGATCCGGCAGTTTTTTTTGCTGTATCGGTGGAAGTGCAGGCAGTGAGCATTCCCATCAGCAGAGCAGTCGTCAGAAGTATGGACAGCATTTTCTTTTTCATAAGATCCTCCTTGATATGTTTTTGCACAGACCAGAGTGACAGAGGCAGCTTTGATCTGTATTACACTTAACGGTATATTATATTCTCGGAAAAAAATATGGTGAAAAAGATATGAGGAATATAATGAAAAAGAAATATGACCTATGTTACAATGGTAAAAGCAGATGTCTATAGATTGGGGGATGTGTGTGGTATGTTGGGGAATACTGCTGCAAAAAAAGAAGAACAAAAAAATATATATGTGAACAATCCGATCACGGAAGGAATCATCTGGAAACAATTGCTGATTTTTTTCTTTCCGATTGTTGTGGGAACTTTGTTTCAGCAGTTGTATAATACGGCGGATGCAATCATTGTCGGAAGATTCATTGGGAAGGAGGCGCTGGCAAGTGTCGGCGGTTCATCGGCTGTTCTTACATATCAGGTAGTTATGATCTTTTCAGGTCTTGCTTCTGGTGCAACGGTTGTAATTTCGCAGTTTTTTGGATCGAATAATACAGAAAAACTGCACAGGGCCCTGCATACAGCGTATGCGTTTTCAATAATTGTAAGTCTCGTTCTTGCATTTCTTGGATGGTTCGCAACTCCATGGCTTTTGGCTGTAATGAAGACACCGTCAGAGATCATGAATGATTCGATCCTGTATCTTCGAATCTATTTTCTGGGGATCATATTTACATTGATCTATAATATGGGTTCAGGAATTATGCGGGCAATCGGCGATTCGAAAAAACCACTTTATTATCTGATCGTCTGTTGTGTGCTCAATATTTTGCTGGATACTCTTCTTGTGGTTGTGCTTCATATGGGAATTGCGGGAGCAGCGCTTGCAACAGTCCTTTCGCAGAGTGTCAGTGCCTGCCTGGTGACTCGTTCGCTGATGAGAGATTATGATGCGCTTCGGCTGGAACTTCGTGCAATACGTCTGGATGGTCCGATCCTTGGGTCGGAGCTTCGTATCGGGCTCCCAGGAGGAATGCTCTCCTGTATGTATGGACTGACTAATATTATCATTCAGACTGCAGTGAATGAATTGGGAACGGATACGACTGCTGCATGGGCGGCATTTGGAAAGATGGATCTGATCTTCTGGGCGGTGAGTGGTGCATTTGGAATTGCGGTCACCACATTTTCCGGACAGAATTATGGGGCGGGAAAGCTTCAGAGAGTCTATAAGAGTGTACGGGTATCATTGGGAATGAGCCTGGGAATATGCGGAGGAATCCTGCTGATTCTGATCATCTTTGCAAGACCTCTTTTTGTGATGTTTACTTCGGATGAAAATGTAATCAATATCGGTGTATACATTCTGCTTCGCATTACACCAAGTTATATTATCTATGTATTTGTAGAGATATTTACCGGTGCACTTCGAGGAATCGGAGATGTCATGGTACCGATGCTGATTACTACAGGTGGGGTAATTGGTGTCCGTCTGCCGTGGATACTAATTATGACGCCGATCCATAAGGATATCTCAACGATCATTATCAGTTATCCACTGGCATGGGCGGCCACTGCGTTGTTTTTAATCCCGTACTATTTTTATAAAAAGAAAAAGATGAACAGGCAGTGGGACGGGGAGATTATACCCGGTCGTGATTGATCTCTTTGTAGAAAAGCTGTTCGATAATATCCTGCTGATCGGTCTGTCCAAGTACCCACATAAGCTTTGCAACGATGGATTCGGTTGTCATATCGCCTGCCTGCAGGATGCCGGGATGGTCGCTGTATTTTTTGCCGACCTGGTAGACTGCCAGGTCGCATCCTTCTTCCGGAACCTGGGTAGTGACGGCAATGGTTTTTCCGGAATCCACCCAGGAAAAGATTGCTTTCTCGAATGAATCATCGTATTCCGGTATGCCGCCGATTCCAAAGGTTTCCAGAATGATTGCATCATAGTGGCTGCTCAGCAGTTCAAAAATATCAGCCTTAACTTCAGGCGTCAACTTCAATACAAAGACGCGGTCGTTGAGTTGACTGTAGGTCTTAAGATCTTCCGGAGCCGGAAGAGTCTCTGAGTAATAGCGGATGATCCGATTGTCACGGATGACCGCGAGTTCCGGAAAATTCATGCTTTCAAATGCATCAAAGCTGTGGGTGCGCTGCTTGCGGCCACGGGTTCCTGCTACTGCTTTTCCGTTGAATACAATGCAGACATTACAGGATGCATCATCTGACGCATAGAGAATACTCTGGTATAGATTGATCTTGGCATCTGTATATGGATTGGCCATCGGCTTTTGAGAACCTGTCAGTACGATGGGTTTTATACTGTCCTGAATCAGATAGGAGAGTGCGGCAGCCGTATATGCCATGGTATCTGTACCATGGAGAATGACAAATCCATCATATGCGTCATAGTGTTCCATAATACAGTCACGGATCTGAAGCCATTGCCTTGGCCGCATATTGGTACTGTCGATGTTCATCAGCTGTAGAACTTCCAGACTGCACAGATTCCTGATCCCCGGTACGCTGGCAGCCAGTTCTTCCCCAGTTACAACCGGTGTCAGCCCAAGGGAACCTTCTTTGGAGGCGATGGTGCCTCCAGTCGCTATCATTAGTATTTTTTTCATGGATTCCACCTCTTATACATATCAATAATTATAATCCATATTTAGAGTATCCATGATATGGGTGGATGTCAAGAAAAATATCTTGATTACCGATGTTTGTGAGAAAGGTCTGAAGAATCTGCCTTCCGGCTGTCGTTGGTTTCCGGACGGATGGTAGAAGCGTGCCCGTGCGGCGGCAGAAAATGATACAGATCTTCATAGGATTCGAGTTCTGCATCCGAGACAGGGTTTGCAGGAATCAGTCCGGTACAGTCCATAGAAGAAGCTGCGTTGGAAAGATAATCAAAGTCGTCAATGATGTCGGAATTCTTTTTTTTCAATCTCATCACCTCCGTTCAGGAATAAAATGTGTAGAAAAAACAAAATTTATACTGTATAATGTTTCCGTGAGTTTAGAACGCATCAGAAAAAGGAAGAAGGACAGAATATGAACATTGAGATTGACACGCATACACATACACTTGTCAGTGGTCATGCATACAGTACGATCTGTGAGATGGCGCGGACAGCGGCTGAGAAAGGGCTGAGAGGACTGGCGATCACGGAACATGCGCCGGATATGCCTGGAAGCTGCCATCTGTATTATTTTCAGAATCTGCATATCGTGCCGAGACAGCGGTACGGAGTAGAGCTCCTGATGGGAGCAGAGCTGAATATTCTGAATGAACAGGGAGAGGTGGATCTTCCTGCAAAACTTTCAGGAGAACTGGATCTTATCATTGCCAGTATTCATCTTCCGTGTTACAAAGGTGAGAAGACAAAAGAGAAGATCACACAGGCTTATCTGAACGCAATGGAAGCAGAATATATTGATATTATAGGTCATCCGGATGACGGCAGACTTCCGGTGGATATGAAGCAGCTTGTAAGAAAAGCGAAGGAGACAGGAACGCTTCTGGAAGTGAATAATTCTTCGCTTCGTCCGGATGGATTCCGGGAAAATACATGGGAAAACTGTCAGGAAATGCTTCGGGAATGTAAGGAGCAGGGGGCAATGATCGTTCTCGGAAGTGATGCACATATAGATGTTGATGTTGCGGGATATGAGTATTGTTACAAAGCCCTGGAAGAATGTGAGTTTCCAGAAGAACTGGTTGCAAATGTTACGATGGAAAAATTAAGGGCCTCGGTAAAACATGGTAAAAAACTATAGACTTTGCAAATTTACTGTGTTAAAATGTAACAGTAATGAATCTGTTACAAAAGGAGATAGCGTTATGAGTAAAAAAATCAGGACTGAGGCAGTAGATTATCTTTTTAGTGCCATACTTAGTCTGGAAAATAAAGAAGAATGTTATACATTTTTCGAAGATATATGTACAATTAATGAGTTGCTCTCATTATCACAAAGATTCGAAGTGGCAAAGATGTTAAGGGAGCATAAGACTTATCTTGAGATTGCGGAGAAGACAGGAGCTTCAACAGCTACAATCAGCAGAGTCAATCGTTCTTTGAATTATGGAAACGACGGATATGACATGGTATTCGCACGAATCAACAAGAACAGTGAAGATGAACAATAGAATATATATAAATAAAAAAGAAATAAGGCATCACCTTATTTCTTTTTCTTTTTGCCGTTATTATCCGTATCAGAAGATGCAAGCTGACTGTCCAGCAGTTTTTCCACGATCTGTTTTTTTACATAAATATCAAAACTCAAATTGCAGATAAAAGCAAAGAGTTGAAGTTCTTTCCGTTCGTTTTCAGGAACATCTTCAAAACATTTATATGCAGAGTTATAGGAGCGGATAATTTCTTTCTGAAATTCCGGAATTCTGGATTTTTCAAGTTCGCATACTTCTTCATAGATGGATGTGATCGAAAAATCCTTTTCATTGTCAAAATATTTTTCAGTTATAGGGTTCAGCATGGTTTCAATATCTTTTATTG
>NZ_JAFBIZ010000095.1 GCF_021531995.1 Faecalicatena contorta | reverse complement strand
CAGACTGTCTAACAAATCTACGTCCTCATAGAAATTTGGCAGTCTTACTGTACGATGAATCCTTTTTCTTTATACTCATTCATAAATGATGATTTTTAGTGCGTTATTTTTTAATAATCTTGATGGTATACCTTACCTTTTAACTAAACTTTTTAACCAATTCCTGAGTTGAAAACATACTTAATAATCGCTTAAAGTTGTAAGCGATAAACATAGAGGCAGCTTCTGCATCAACATTTTCTATTTTTCGCCTCAAGAAAAAACTATATCCCAGAGCTCTCTTTACTGTTCCAAAAGGATGCTCAACGATGCATCTCCTTTGCTTGTAAATGTTGTTGTTATTCCAAGTTTCTTCATAAACAGCATCTAAAACACTTTCATGCTCCCATCTTTGAATTGTTCTTCCAGATTTTGATGAAGTACAACTATTTCGATATTTGCAATCAGCACAAGATGAGCATTTGTATTTTTTATATTTCATGCCATTCTTTGATGTATTTTCGAAGAAATCCAACCGCTGACCTGTTGGGCAAATGTAAATATCCCTTTTGGAATCATACGTGAATTTTTCTTTCCTGAACTCATTATCTTTGGTGCTATTATTAGCCTTTGCTTTCTTTATTAAGACAGTCATTCCATCATCTATGCAGTTCTTTATTTCGGTTCCATTATAATACCCAGTATCCGCAACAACAGTGCATTCTTCAATATTCAACAACTCAGTTGCATCCTTAGCCATCGCATAAAGCAGATTTTGATCGTTAATGTCATTTGTCGTAGAGATATCTATAATAAAATGATTTTGGGCATCGACAACTGATTGAACGTTATAACAAATATCTAGAGAGCCATTATTCTTCATTCGTCTGGAATCTGGATCGGTAAGACTTTTTTGCTCAAGTCCTTCATCCTTTAGTTTTTGTTTTTGCTGAATATACTGTCCCTTCAATTCTTGATAAGCTTTTAACTTCTCTTTGAATTCCGGTTCGCTTTGATTTTCTTTTTCAATAGCCATAAGATATGCGTTTATCTGCTCATCCGCATAAGCTATCTTTTTTTCTAATCCACTTTGAGTAATGCAGTTGTGTTTGCTATTCTGCGCTCGAATCTTGGTGCCATCGATAGCTATAAGCTTGCCATCAATTAAACCCCATCCTTTAAGAATGAGTGATAGATTGCGAAGAGTACTATGAAAGGCTTCACGATTATTTTTTACAAATCCAGCTATAGTGCCATGGTCTGGTGTGATTGCATTGATCAACCACATCAGTTCTATATTTCGCTTGCACTCAACTTCTAGAGCACGGCTTGATCTAACCTTGTTAAGATAACCATAAATATGGAGTTTCAATAAATCGGAACGACGATATGGAGATTGGCCTCTTTTATTTCCGCTGTATTCTACAAATCCTAATTCCATTAAATCTAAAGAATTAACATAAGCATCAATAACACGAACAGAATTGTCTTTATCAATAAGGTCATCTAATGATGCAGTTATCATTCTAATTTGAGTTCTATCTGTTCCAACAATATATGCCATAATCAAACCTCCTAGTTCCTATATCTCGTGATTTAATTATACCATTTATGCTAATTGTTAGACAGTCTGACGCACGGTGGTGTGAGAGGACGACGGTTAATCACCGCCTCCTACTCGATTGAGTCAAAATGAAAGTATGTTCTGGCTGACAGCAGAATCTTGACAAATGATTCTGATCACCACATAATGTAGTTGTATCTGATACAAATACAAAATGTATTACGAAGAGAAAGTGATAATAGAGAAATAGGAGGGAAAAACGAATGGACACAAAATTTTCCGTTGCAGTACATGTATTGATACTGATTTCAGAGTCTCCCAATCCGATGAATTCCGACCAGATGGCAGGGAGTGTTGGTACCAACGCCAGTTACATTCGGAAAATTCTGGCGCTTCTAAAAAAATCGGAGATTGTTGATGGTCACAGAGGAATCGGCGGTTATTCTCTGACTGTTGCCCCGGAACAGCTGACATTACTGCAGATCTATCTGGCGGTTATGGAGAAATCAGATATTCATCTTTTGGATGTTCACAAAAACCCAAATGATCAGTGCATTGTTGGCCGTCATATCCGTCCGGCGCTGACTGAAATGTTCACAGACATAGAAGATGCCTTTGTCCGTTCCCTTGAGAGAAAAACACTTGCTGACTGCATTGCCGACATTCGAAGCAGAATCGACACGATGCATTCTGAAAAACATTAACTATAATATTTAAGGAGGATACATTACGTGAATGTAGTAGAAATTATTTTTAGCCCTACAGGTGGTACAGAGAAAGTGGCTCATATCATTGGCGCACATTGGAGCGAAAATGTTGTAAAAATTGATCTGAGTGATTCCAAAATTGATTTTACGAAATGTAAAATCTCCAAAGACGATATGGTTTTGATTGCGATGCCCTCTTTTGGAGGACGTGCACCGGCTGTGGCGATTGAACGGTTAAAGAAGATTGCGGGAAATGCAGCAAAATGTACCCTTGTATGTGTATATGGAAACCGGGCTTACGAGGATACGCTTGTAGAAATGGAGGACGCTGCAAAGAAAAGTGGATTTCAGATTATTGCGGCAATCGCTGCAGTAGCAGAGCATTCTATTATCTCCAGGTATGCAGCAAACAGGCCGGATGTATCTGATGAGAGACAATTGGTGAATTTTGCTGACCAGATTGCAGGCAAGACCGGAGAGGTCGTTTCCATTCCAGGAAATCGTCCTTATAAAAAAGGGGGAGGAGCAGGGCTTGTTCCAAAACCGACGAAAGACTGTGTGAAATGTGGTTTGTGTGCAGATAAATGTCCTGTAAAGGCCATTGATTCAGTAAGTTTCGCGGCAGATTCCAAAAAGTGCATATCCTGTATGCGCTGTATAAAGAAGTGTCCGCACAATGCAAGAAAAGTAAATGGTGCAGTAGTGTCTATTGCTGCCATGGCGATCAAAAAGGCATGTTCAGTAAGAAAAGAAAATGAACTGTTCTTGTAAGCTGAAGCATTTTCAGAAAGCGGTAAATCACGGACTATTTATGAGCAGTTTTTCAGTCTGATGGCACAATACGATGAGATTCCCAAAACGGCACAGATTACTCCTTTTCAGTTTCAGGAAATTTATCTGCGGGAGGCACAGGCCGGTGTGACAGATCTGATTCTGGTGCTGATTAATTCACAGGGTTCTTCTACCTATGATAATTCTGTGCAGGCCGTAGAATTGTTCTATGAAGAATATCCGGAATACAGAGAGTGTTTTCATGTTCATAGTTTTGACGGTATGGGATATAACGCCCTGTATGGCAGTCCTGTCGTGAGTGCGGCACGAATGCTGGCGGAAGGTACGAGTCTTGAAGAAATACTGCGGTATTTGAAGGAAATCCTCCCACGGCGACAGATTTACTTTGGCATCTATGATTTGAAATATGCTGCGAAATCCGGACGTATTCCCACAGCGGCTGCTTTTTTAGGAACGAAGTTGAATCTGAAACTGGTAACTCCTTATGAGATCATATATGGAAATGACGTTTCATGCCTGGAGGAACTGCGCTGTCTGATGGTACAGCAGTTGGGTTATGAGCCGGCAGCGACCTATCAGATCGGTGCAGCTGTTGCGGCGAATTCAGGTCCGAGAGTGGTTGGTACCGCATTTACCAGAAAAAGGGAAGAATAAAGAAGAAAAGAGCTGAAAGAAATGGATTTATTACAGGCTATACAGGAAAGACATTCTGTAAGGGCATACACTGAGCAAAGGATAGAGGAAGAAAAGCGGCAAAGATTAAATAAATTGATTCGGGAATGTAATGAGGAAAGTGGGTTACACGTTCGGATACGATATGACAATCCAGATGGGTTTGATTCAAAACTGGCGCATTATGGCAGTTTCCGTAACGTGAATAATTATATCATTCTTGCAGGAAACCCTGATGACAGTCTGCAGGAAAAATGTGGATATTATGGGGAAAAGATTGTTCTTGAGGCTCAGATGATGGGGCTGAATACCTGCTGGGTAGCGTTGTCTTTTAATAAGGCGAATGTAAAAAAAATGGTTCCGGAAAGTGAAAAAATCGTGTCGGTCATTGCCATAGGCTATGGACAAACACAGGGAAAACCCCATAAGAGCAAGCCATTGAAGCGTGTCATGGCAACAAAAGGTGAGATGCCGGATTGGTTCAAAAAGGGGGCAGAGGCGGCACTTCTTGCTCCAACAGCGATCAATCATCAGAAGTTTAAAATGGGAATCAAGAACGGGAATCCTGCTATCTGTATAGCAGGCAGGGGACCATATACAAAAATAGATCTCGGAATTGTGAAATATCATTTCGAGGCTGCATCCGGGCATAAGGTTCCTTCTACTTGTGGATCAGGAAAAGCAGATATATATGGAGAATAGACATGAGTATTTCATATGAAGAACTGTGTGATTATGCAGGAGGACACAGACTACGGCAAAGATACTGTAGAAATATATAAGCCGGCAGGTGCATGGCAGAATATCTGTGAGCAGGGAGAGGATTTTCACCAGGGCGATTTCTTCTGAACCTGATGTCTTCTCCGGGAGCCGGTAAAACTACGACCCTTCTGGCTTTAGCGAAAGAGCTTGCGGGAAAGGTGAAAATGGGAGTCATGGAAGCAGATATTGATGCTGCAGTGGATGCTGAAAAAATGACTGAAGCAGGTGTGAAATCCATCCAGATCCATACCGGCGGTATGCTCCATCTGGATGCGGATATGACAAGACAGGGACTGACAGAGTTCGGAGCGAATGATCTGGATCTTATTATTCTTGAGAATGTTGGAAATCTTGTATGTCCGGCAGAATTTGATACAGGTGCAGTCAAAAATATGACGATCCTGTCTGTTCCGGAAGGGCATGACAAGCCACTGAAATATCCATTGATGTATGAAACATGTGACCTCCTGGTAGTGAATAAAACCGATGTTCTGGAGTATTTCGACTTTGATAAAGAAAAAGCCGTAGAATATGCAAAGATGAGAAATCCGGATATCGATGTCATCTTTATTTCTGCAAAAACAGGGGAAGGTATTCCGCAGCTGGCAGAATGGATATTAAAGAATGTAAAGGAATGGATTGAAGAGTAATCCTATTGACACATACCCCCTAATGGTATACAATCAAAATACCCTTAGGGGGTATGTGGCGGAAGGAGGATATGATGATGTCTGATAAGGAAGTATGTGGCTGCTGTTCTAAAACAACAGAACGATCAGAGGAAGAACGAAAGAAACTGATACACCGTCTGAACCGAATAGAAGGGCAGGTTCGCGGAATTCGGGGAATGGTGGAAAAGGATGTTTACTGTGCAGATATTTTAACCCAGTCTGCTGCAGTGAACGCTGCGGTCAATGCATTTAATAAGGAACTGCTGGCAAGTCATATTCGGGGCTGTGTTGCCAGAGATATCCGTGAGGGCAAGGATGAAGTGATCGATGAGTTGGTGTCAACTCTGCAGAAACTCATGAAATAAAAGGAGGCGTAACAAAGCAATTATGGAGCAATATACAGTAACCGGTATGAGCTGTGCCGCCTGCTCTGCCCGTGTGGAAAAAGCAGTATCGGGTGTGAAAGGAGTTACTTCCTGCTCGGTAAGTCTGTTGACCAATTCCATGGGTGTGGAAGGGACAGCATCCGCCGAGGAAATTATAGCGGCGGTTCGTGATGCAGGATACGGAGCAGCTCTGAAAAGGGGAACTAAAGATCAGAACACACGTGCATCCTCGGATGAGGAGGCATTAAAGGACAGGGAAACTCCTGTGTTAAAAAAGCGTTTCATCACCTCTCTGGGCTTTTGGATTATACTTATGTATGTTTCCATGGGACATATGATGTGGGGCTGGCCACTGCCGCCGTTTTTTAATGATAACCATGTGGCAATGGGGCTTTTGCAGCTATTGTTAACGGTGATTATTATGGTGATCAATCAGAAGTTTTTTATCAGCGGCTTTAAGAGCTTGTGGCACCGTGCTCCGAATATGGATGCATTGGTTGCATTAGGCTCTATGGCAGCCTTCGTTTACAGCACGTTTGCATTGTTTGCCATGACGGATGCACAGGTCAAAGGCAACGCAGATGCTGTGATGTCATATATGCACGAGTTTTACTTTGAATCTGCTGCAACGATTCTTGCGCTGATCACCCTGGGAAAAATGCTGGAGGCACGTTCAAAAGGAAAAACTACCGATGCGCTGAAGGGGCTGATGAAGCTGGCTCCAAAGACTGCCACGCTTCTGCGGGATGGTGCCGAGATAACTGTGCCAATCGAGCAGGTGGCAAAGGGTGATATCTTTGTAGTGCGTCCCGGTGAAAATATTCCTGTGGACGGAACTGTTCTGGACGGACACAGTGCAGTAGATGAATCCACCCTGACAGGAGAGAGTATTCCTGTAGACAAAGCGGCCGGGAGTGCAGTTTCCGCAGGAACACTGAACCAATCGGGCTATATACGCTGTGAAGCGACAAGAGTGGGGGAAGATACTACACTCTCGCAAATCATTCAGATGGTCAGCGATGCGGCTGCAACAAAGGCACCGATCGCCAAGGTCGCAGATAAAGTGTCAGGTGTGTTTGTGCCTGCTGTTATCACAATTGCGGTGATAACCGTCATTGTATGGCTTCTCGCCGGCCAGACGGCAGGATTTGCTTTGGCACGGGGAATATCTGTACTGGTGATCAGCTGCCCTTGTGCACTCGGTCTTGCGACCCCTGTTGCTATCATGGTAGGCAATGGAATGGGAGCAAAGAACGGGATTCTCTTCAAGACAGCGGTATCTTTGGAGGAGACGGGAAAAACACAGATCGTGGCCCTTGATAAAACAGGAACGATAACGCAGGGAGAACCAAAGGTTACGGATATCATTCCGCTAAACGGCAGGAGTGAAAAAGAGCTTTTGTCAATTGCCTATGCGCTGGAGAAAAAAAGCGAGCATCCGCTGGCCCGGGCAGTCAATCAAAAGGCAGAACAGGATGGCCTGGAGGCAAATGAGGTAGAGCAGTTCAAAGCCTTACCCGGAAATGGACTTACGGCATCTTACGATGGTGCTGTTCTGTTTGGCGGCAGTTATAAATTTATCAGCGGACAATTTCAGGTGCCTGCTGAGATGAAAGTAAAGTCCGATCATCTCTCGGAAGAAGGAAAAACACCATTGTTTTTTGTAAGTGACGGTGAACTTTGTGGTATCATTGCCGTGGCTGATACCATCAAGGAGGACAGCCCTCAGGCGATTAAAGAGATGCGCAATATGGGCATACATGTAGTGATGCTGACCGGTGATAACGAACGCACAGCCAAAGCCATCGGTGCTAAGGCGGGTGTAGACGAGGTGATTGCGGGCGTACTTCCTGACGGAAAGGAAAGCGTGATTCGAAAGCTTCAGCAAAAAGGAAAGGTCATTATGGTCGGTGACGGCATCAATGATGCCCCGGCACTGACGAGCGCTGATATCGGCATTGCGATCGGTGCGGGTGCGGACGTTGCGATTGATGCGGCAGATGTGGTGCTGATGAAAAGCAGTCTGTCTGATGTTCCTGCTGCAATCCGTTTAAGCCGGGCAACACTGCGTAATATTCACGAGAATCTGTTCTGGGCATTTATCTATAACACAGTCGGTATCCCGCTGGCGGCAGGCGTATTGATAGGTGTGCTCGGCTGGCAGCTTAATCCGATGTTTGCAGCGGCAGCAATGAGCCTGTCCAGCTTTAGTGTAGTAACCAATGCACTGCGCCTGAATTTCTTTCGGATGCATGATTCCGGGCGGGATCATAAAATCAAAAATAAATTAAAAATCACAATCGAAAAGGAGACAAAAACCATGGAAAAAACACTGAAAATCGAAGGTATGATGTGTGGACACTGCGAGATGCACACAAAAAAAGCACTGGAAGCACTTGATGGTGTAACGGAGGCTTCTGTTAGTCATGAAACCGGTACTGCTGTTGTAACGCTGGAGAAAGATATTTCGGATGATATCCTGAAGCAGGCTGTTGCCGATCAGGGATATAAGGTAACGGATATTCAGTAGATCAAAGAGATAGAGGTTATATACAGAAGGAGTGAATGGTTATGCATATGGCAGATGCGTTGGTTTCCCCGGCTGTGGGAGGAGCAATGTGTGCGGTTTCTGCTTTGACAGCAGTATATTCAGTGAAAAAAGTAAGATTAGAAAGTGATCCGAAGAAGGTTCCGGTTATGGGAGTTATGGGAGCGTTTGTTTTCGCGGCGCAGATGATTAATTTTACCATTCCGGGAACCGGATCCAGCGGACATTTGTGTGGAGGCATGCTTCTTACGGCACTTCTCGGTCCGTATGCAGCATTCCTGACGATGATAGTCATATTAATAATTCAGTGTCTGATGTTCGCGGACGGAGGACTGCTGGCTCTGGGGTGTAATATCTGGAACATGGCGTTTTACGGGTGTTTTGCAGGATATTTCCTGGTCTGGAAGATATTGATGAAAAAAGGAATATCCAAAGGAAAGATCGTGGCAGGATCGATGCTTGGATGTATACTCACACTGCAGCTCGGGGCACTGTCTGTGACGTTTGAAACATATCTTTCAGGTATTACTGCGTTGCCACTTCATTTATTTGTTGGAACCATGCAGCCGATTCATCTGGCGATTGGAGCTGTTGAGGGGCTGATTACAGCGGCGGTACTTACATTTGTGTATGAAAGCAGACCTGAAATTCTGATGTGTTGTGAAGAAGCGGGACTGAAAAACCGTTTCAGTTTAAAGAAAACGCTTGTGATATTGGGAATCTGTACTGTACTGGTGGGTGGCGGTCTGTCACTTGCCGCGTCGTCCCATCCGGACGGACTGGAATGGTCTATTGAAAGGCTGACAGGTTCTACTGAAGTTGAAGCAGACGGTGGAGTTTATGAGACGGCAGAACGCATTCAGGAAAAGACTACGATTTTTCCGGATTATTCGTTCCGTAATTTGGATTCTGAGACAGGAACAAGCGTATCTGGTATTATAGGTTCAGTGGCTGTTGTTGCAGTTTGTATCCTGGTATGCTATGCATTGAAATTATTCCGAAAAAAGACAGGAAAGAAGAAACTCACAGTATAAGTAAAATACCCTGCAGGATGTTGTAGTCCTGCAGGGTATTTCCAGTTGTTGTTATAATTTAAATCGTTTATTTTGTGCGGAAGATTCTCCTGCGTTTGTGGTACACGCCTGTACCGATTACACTGGCAACGGATACAGCGAACAGAACAAGCCACAGCATGAAATTACTGTTGTCGCCGGTTTGCACGCTCGTTGTTACTCCGGTATTTGTGTTATGTGTCGTTGGCTTGGTCGATTCTGTCGGTTCTGCCGGTTCTGCCGGCTTGGTTGTGGACTTGGTATAGATGTTGGTAAAGCTCATCTCATCCAGTGGCTTAGCCTCCCAATCCAGATCGTAGTACACACCGTCATCCGTCTCCTCACAGGTTGCCGGGAGGATGTGTACGGTATATTCTGCACTGTCCGCGGAGGAAGAAGCAACGAACTGAGACAGGAGCAGACCCCACACTGTGTCGTCATAGGTCCAGCCTTCTTCGCCTGCATTCACCTGCTGTACAAATGCACCCTCGCAGAGCATATTCCAGAGCTGATCAGCTGGGCCGGTGAGAGTCAGGGTGCCTGTATAGTCGCCTGCGCCGCCTGTGGTAACGGAGCCGGAGACGGTCACATCCGCGTAGCGCTCCTCGCCTGCGTTGGCGCCCACGATCGCCAGATCAAATGTCGTCTCGCCGGGAGCTGTGTTGCCGCCCAATTCTACTGTTGTGGTGAAAGGTACACTCAGGGTGAACTCCTGCTGCGCGCCGCAGATCGTGCAGACGCCGTGCGCAAAGTTGTGATCCGGAAGGACCTCGACGGTCTTACTGTCGCTTGCGGTTTCTCCACCTGGTGCTGTTCCCGTTACGGAAAGAGTAAAGCTGTCAACATCTGAAGCATAGGCCGAAGCGGGGATAAGGCCATAGAGTACACCGTCTTGTTCAGTGATAGATCCGGTATACTTCGCCTCGCCTACAGTATAACTGAACTCGCTGACGCTCAGCCCATTCGCTGCCGTGACGGTGAATTCGTAGTCCTGCTGTGCGCAGACCGCGTCCGGTCCGTCGATCGTAATGTCGATGCTCTCCGGTTCCTCCGCAAAGGCCGTGACCGGTAAGAGCATCAGCACCATGCAAAGGCTCAGCAAAATACTGAAAAATCGTTTCTTCATAATCTTTCCTTTCTTTTTTTCTTCTCTGTACTCCTCAGAAAAGGAATCTGTTCATAAGGAGATTGCATAGGGAATTTCCCTATGCAAGGGAGTACTCCCTTGCAAATCAATTATAATTGGCGAGTGTACGTATTTCAAGATAGAGACAGTGGTTATTTCAAAATACTTAATTACACACATGCATAAATATACTATTGACTCTCCCCTTTAGGGGAGGTGATAGAATCCTTCTTGTAAAGATAATACAGGTTACTTTGATGATATACTGATATCAGTGATTATTTTTGATTGCAGGAATCTGTACAAGTGTTGTAGTAAAAACATTTTGATGGGAGTGATTTGATGAAAATGTATGAAGAACATGAAAGATGTGGAGAAGTAGATAGTGGTTCGTTATACAAGATTGGGATGTTTGCCGCGATGAATCGTGTGACAGTGAAAGCTCTTCGTTTCTACGAGGAGCAAGGGCTTTTGCTGCCGTCTTATATTGATTCTGAAACAGGGTATCGTTATTATAAACTGAATCAAATGGCTACTTTACACCAGATATCAGCTTTAAAACAGGCTGGTTTTACTTTGGAAGAAATTGTAAGCATTAATAATGGTGAAGATGAAGAAGCATTGTTGCTAAAAAAGAAATCAGAACTTCTTTCAAAAATCGCTGAATTTACGGCGCAGGTGGCTGTTTTAGATGGATATCTGGCAAAAAAGAAATCTTGTTTGTTATCACCAGTTTTAATCAAGGAGGTACCGGAGTGTATAGTTGCCTATATGAAGACAAGACTTGACTCCTACGATAGTCTATTTGATAAAATGCCTCAAATGGGAGAACTTATGGAAAAGGCCGGATGCATTTGTGCTCTCCCGGAATATTGTTTTACGAACTATCTGGAATCAGGTTATAAAGAGGAGGATATTCTGGTGGAATTGTGCGAATCAGTGACAGAATGTAAGGATGATACCGGTGAACTTCATTTTAGAACGATGCCGAAGCTTCAGGTAGCATCTATATTTCATAAGGGATCATATAATACTTTGGGTACTTCTTATGAAAGCGTGCTAAAATATGTGGAAGACAATGGATATGAGATCGGAGGGGCGATTCGGGAAAGTTATATAGATGGTGTTTGGAACAAAGAGGATGAAAGCGAATGGCTTACAGAAATCCAGGTGCCAATCAGAAACTGCACCAGGATGTAATGAACATATGTCCATATGATATCTTCTTGACAAGTCTCAAAAATGAGAATAGTATAAACATATAACTAATCTCAGTTTTGAGAATGGCTAAAACGATAGTGTTTATCCAGATAGGAGGTAGCGATTATGAAACAATACGTCAGCTTAACATTAAAGAAGGCATTACAAACATATCTGGTGATTTTACCGTTTGCGGTCATCGGTGGTATAACTGTTGGAATGTACACCTGTGAGCATTCTGCTCCGGAGGTTATTGAAGCAGCTATTGAGCAGTTGGGAAGCTATCAGGCGATGATCGCAGTAACTGTGATTCAGACTCTGGTCTATTCTCTGTTTGGATGGGTCATCGGTTACTTCATTGTGGAACGTCTGGGACTGATGAAGCCTTTTCGGTTTGAAAAAGTGGTTCTTGTAAAGGTATGCCCGGTTATCGTTGTTCTTGGGTTTACATTTGCTGCGGATTACTTTTTGATGGGGCGTCTGATTCCGGAGGTGGCAGCAGATTATGAAAAAGGAATCAGTGTGGCATACTTTATCAGTTCTTTGACCTATGGTGGTGTGATCGAGGAAATCCTGCTCCGCTGGTTTTTCATGGGATTCATTGCACTGATTCTGGTGATGATTTTTGCGAGAAAAACAGATAAAAATGAGATACCGGACTGGATATTTATTGTGGCCAATGTAATTGCGGCAATTGTATTTTCCGCAGGTCATCTGCCTGCAACACAGATGTTTTTTGGAAGGATCACCGGATTGATTCTGTTTCGCTGTTTCCTGCTGAACGGTGCATTTGCTCTGTTCTTTGGAAGATGGTTTCGTAAGTATGGCATTCAGTATGCAATGTTAGGACATTTCGGAATCCATTTTATATCTAAAATCATACTGATTTGTGTGATATAATTG
>NZ_JAFBIZ010000094.1 GCF_021531995.1 Faecalicatena contorta | reverse complement strand
GAAAAAAGCTCTGTTTCATGGCATAATCAATTCCATAGAGCAATTTATTTGAGGAATGTTCGTATTATCAATTGAGGAGGTTTTTTTCACATGCAACAAGAAAGAAGTAATTTTACCAGCAAGCTCGGATTTGTTCTGGCCGCTTCCGGATCCGCTGTCGGACTTGGCAACATCTGGAGATTTCCATATCTTGCAGCAAAATACGGTGGGGGAACTTTTTTACTGATTTATCTGATTCTTGCAGTCACATTTGGTTTCAGTCTTATGATTGCCGAGATTGCTATCGGACGTAAAACCGGGCTCAGCGCCATCGGCGCTTTCCAGTCGCTGGATAAGCGGTTCGGATTCCTGGGAATTCTTGCATCCGCAGTTCCAATTATCATCTTCCCATATTATTCTGTCATCGGAGGATGGGTATTGAAGTATTTTGCAGTATTTATCAGTGGCAATATGTCCCAATCTGCTGCTGACGGTTATTTTCCGTCATTCATCAGCGGTGCCTTTGAACCACTTGGATGGTTTGCATTATTCCTCGGAGCCACTGCAATCATCGTATTATTGGGTGTTGAGAAAGGGATCGAAAAGGTCAGCAAGATTTTGATGCCGCTTCTGGTTGTTTTAACCTTATTTGTCGCAGTCTATGGTCTTACCATTGATGGTGCAATGGAAGGTCTCGCTTATTATCTGAAACCGCATATGGCAGATGTTTCTGCCAAGACGATCCTTGCTGCTATGGGACAGCTGTTCTACTCCATGTCTCTTGCTATGGGTATTATGATTACATATGGATCTTATATGAAAAAAGACAATAATCTTGAAAGTTCCGTCAGACAGATCGAAGTCTTTGACACCGGTGTTGCTTTCCTTGCAGGTCTTATGATTATTCCTGCTGTATTTGCTTTCTCCGGTGGTGACCGCAGTCAGTTAAGCGCTGGCCCTGGTCTTATGTTTATGACTCTTCCGAAAGTATTCAACAGTATGAGGTTTGGTGGAGCCATAGGAACACTGTTCTTTATTCTTGTATTTTTTGCCGCTCTTACATCCGCAATCTCCCTGATGGAGACCATTGTTTCCATATTTATGGATAAGCTCCACTGGCAGCGCCGCGGAACCTGTATCTTTGTCTTTGTTCTTGCATTGATTATGGGTACCCCTTCTTCTCTTGGATTCGGTCCTCTGAGTTTCATCAGCTGGATGGGTATGTCCGTTCTGGATATTATGGACTTTGTAAGTAACAGTGTATTGATGCCGATCGTGGCATTCTTCACCTGTATCTTTGTTGGATTCATCCTGAAGCCAAAGACAATTGCAGAAGAAGTAAAAGAAGACGGTGCAAAGTTCGGTGCTGAAAAGATGTTTACTGTTGTAATCAAATGGATTGCTCCGATCTTTCTGGTACTGATTCTTGCAAGCTCCATCGCAAGTGCACTTGGTTTATTTACAATCTAAAATAAACTGATTCATTTATCCCAAAACAGGGACCGTTGCAAATATACATCTTTATTTTGCAGCGGTCCCTGTTTTCTTTATTCTACAATCCAGCTTTTTACATCTTTTGCCAGTGCGTATTTCTCCAGGTATTGTTTCCCGGATATCAGCGCCTTTTCCAGATCCTGATTCTCCGAAAAAGAATAGATAAGCGTAAGCACCTCTTTTGCATTCTCCGTTATCATTGCCCTCTCAGAATCACTGGTAGAACTGCCGATCGCCCCCTTTTCATCCGCAAGAACAGGAAGATGATCGATTTTAATTTCCTCTTTTCCGATTCCCTTATATGTCTCTCCTTCTTCCCCGATACGAAATACCAGCTCATCTCCGATATGCGCTATATCGTATGATCCTACAGAAAATCCAGATTCAACAGAGATCAGATTATTCACATCTACAACTGTATTCACCTCATACAATCCTTTTCCCTGACCAATTCTGCGGATCAGCGCTTCCGAAGACACACGATATCTGCTTGGATCTTTTCCAAACGCTTTATATGCTGCCCGTGATTCTTTAACGTTCGGTATCTCATTGACGCCGTAATCAAAGATCTCATCTTTCGTCCTTTTATATATCTCTTTCTTCAGATATGTCCACATCTCTTCATTCTTTTTTTCCACTGTAACTTTATATTGCAGGCATCCCACCCGCACAGCCGGCCAGTGTTCTTTCATATTTCTGTCAATCACAAGACTTTTTTCCATATTTATCACACCCCTTATATTTTCCTTCATTATATCGTTTCTTTTTTTCAGACACAACTTGTTTTTCTAAAAAAGAAACTGTAATATAAAAATAACTACTTTAAATACTTTATAAAGGAGCTTACATCATGGATTTGCGTAAATGGAAAATATTTCTTTCAGTTGTTGATCACGGAAATTTTACAAAAGCAGGTGAGGAACTTGGGTATACCCAGTCAGGTATCACACAGATGATGAAATCCGTAGAACAGGAAGTCGGATTTCCTCTCTTCAATAAAGGACACCATGGAGTCTCTCTCACTGCTGCAGGTGAAGAACTGCTTCCCAGCATCCGTAATCTTCTGTCTGCAGACGAGTGTTTGAATCAGGAGATATCCTTCTTAAAAGGCGCCAAAAAAGGAACTTTAAAAATCGGTGCTTACGTAAGCTGCTCGATCCACTGGATCCCCGAGATTATACAGGAATTCCAGAAAAAATATCCTGAGATCCTCTTTGATATCATGGAAGGAGGAGAAGCCGAACTGGCTGACTGGCTGGAGAATCATAAAGTAGATATTGGTTTTACCAGCTATCACAAGAATAAAACCTATGAATTCATTCACGTGTTCAATGATCCCATGTATGCTGTATTTCCAAAAGGTCATCCGTTTTCCCAATATGACATCATTCCCATTGAATGGTATCAGAATGTTCCTTTTGTTGTCTCTGACTACACATACGGCAACGATGTATGCCGGATCCTGAAAGAAGCAGATGTACGCCCGGACATCAAATATACAACCAGCAATGATTTCACTGTAATATCTATGGTAGAACATAATCTCGGAATCACCATTCTTCCATCCCTTGTTCTTCGGGGACTGAGCGGCAACTTTGAAAAGCGTCCGCTTACGCCTGCCTGTCACCGGGATCTTGGAATGGCCGTTTCTTCTGTAAAAACGATGTCTCCGGCCATGAAGATTTTTATCAAATACGCCAGAGAATATCTGCTGGATTAATACAGTATTGTATAATAAAAGATGACAATCAGATTCCCACACTGGCTGTCATCTTTTATATATTCCATACATTTATTATCTGGTGCTTGTTCATGCTGCCATTACACTTTTCATATTTTTATCTGTGATTGCCCATACATACAACTGCCAGAATTCCCGGACCAGTATGACCTCCGATTACCGTTCCGACGTTATTGATGATGAACTTTTCCACCCCCATCTTTTCTCTTACAAGATCTGCAAGATACTCTGCATCTTCCAAACAGTCTCCATGCGGGATCATTACAATATCATTCTCAACACCCTCTGAGGCTTCCATTGCCATATCTACAAGCCTGCTGATAGCCTTTTTCCTTCCTCTCTCCTTGCGGATCACTTCAAGCTTTCCTTCGTTATCAATATAGATGATTGGTTTGATCCTTACCATTGATCCCAACACCGCAGAAGTCTTTGAGATTCTTCCGCCTTTCTGCAGATGATTCAGATCATCCACCATAAAGAAATGGCATACTTTCAGTTTATTGTCTTCCACCCACTGCGCAACCTCTTCCATAGTCTTTCCTGCCTTCTGAAGCTCCATCGCCTTATAGTCAATCATACCCTCTCCAAGGCTTGCACAAAGTGTGTCTACTACCAGAATTTTTCTCTCCGGATACCTTTCCCGAAGTTCTTCCGCAGCAATTCGCATACTGTTATACGTACCGCTAAGCCCGGAAGAAAACGCAAGATGCAAAATATCCTTTCCTTCCTTCAGAATCGGTTCCAGAATTTCCATTGCCGCGTCCGGATTCACCTGAGATGTAACCGACATTTCTCCGTCTCTTAACCTTCCGTAAAATTCTTTGGCGGACATATCAAACATGTCACGGTATGTCTTTCCTCCCATGGTAAAAGTCAATGGGATCACCGGAACGTGATTCTCCCGGATCCAATCTATCGGCAGATCAGCTGTACTGTTAATCGTAATTACATATTCATTCATTTCTTCTTCCTCCTTGCATTTTTTTATCTTACCACCTACTTATAAATTACGCAAAACCTTTTTCATCGTAATCACAAATAAGATTGCCGTTGTAGTCACGGATATGAAGTCTGCAAGCGGTTCCGCAGTATAGATTCCTATTACTCCCATATATTTTGGCAATAAGATTGCAAGCGGAATCAGTAAAAACACCTTTCTTAGCAGAGCAATGAATAAAGAGACTTTTGCCTGTCCAAGTGCCAGAAACGTCGTCTGACATGCCGCCTGAATTCCAAAAATTGAAATCCCCAGAAAATATAAAGGCATATAGGTACAGGTTAAATCCACCAGATCTTTATTATTAGTAAAAATACTTGCATACACATGCGGCTTCAGGATCGCAATTCCTGCAAGAGCCAGGGTCCCAACCAGGCTGACCAGGATCAGACGCCAGATGGTTCCTTTTACTCTGTCCTTTTTTCCTGCTCCATAGTTATAGCTGATGATCGGCTGAATTCCCTGTGTAATTCCCTGAACCGGTATAATAATCAACTGCATGATGCTCATCATAATAGACATCGTTCCGACGTACAGATCTCCGCCATACTTTTGAAGGCCGGAATTTAACGTAATCGTCACAAAGCTTTCCGTACTCTGCATAATAAACGGAGAGATACCAAGTCCGGCAATAAACTTCACCACATCTTTTTTCAATCGAAGATTCTGAACTTTCAGTCGCATAACACTCTTCTCTGACATTAGGAAATGAACTACCCAGACCGCACTGACCGCCTGTGATATGATCGTGGCAAGTGCCGCGCCTTTTACGCCCATGTGCATCACGAATATCAATACCGGATCCAAGCAAATATTCACCACCGCACCAATCAGAACAGACATCATCGCAATTCTGGCCTCTCCCTGGCCGCTGATGAATGAGTTCAATCCCAATGCGAACTGCACAAATACAGTACCGATAAGATAGATTCCAATATAATCCCTCGCATATGTAATCGTCGTATCACTTGCACCGAACGCATACAGAATCGGTGTTTTAAAAACCGAAAACCCTATCGTCAAAACGATAGAAAACAAAATCAACAGGCAGGCAGAATTCCCCAGGATCTCCTCTGCCTTATCTGTCTGTTTTTTCCCAAGCTGAATCGAAGCCAGCGGAGCGCCTCCCATCCCGGAAAAAGCACTGAATGCTGATATCATCATAATAATAGGAAATGTAACGCCGACTCCGGTCAGCGCCACATCTCCGTATCCATGAATATGTCCGATATAAATCCTGTCCACAATATTATATAGCAGATTAATAAGCTGAGCCGCAACCGCCGGCAATGCAAGTGAAACCATCAGTTTCCCAAGCGGCGCAGTTCCAAGCCTTTCGTCCTTATTTCCTGTCATCATATTATAATCCCTCTCTTACATAATAATTCTCAATGGGTTATTCTATCACACAGTACTCGAATTGTCCAATCCCAAGACTCAATCCCCGTATCAATTCAGCTTTACATTCAGATAGCTTCTTCCGGACAAGGTTTTATTAAAACAAATACTGCAAATGATCAGGATACTTCCGGCAGCAAATCCAATCCAGTTAAATAAAGCTGTAAGGACCAGAAGTTCCAGACGCATGAATTTCAATGCATATCCCAGTTCAAAATTCGGCTGCGTATAATTCGCCACTGCCACAAATGCCATATAGAGCATCACTTCACTGTTGAACCAGCCCGATGCCACTGAAAATTCTCCCATAACCAGACCTGCAATCACACTGAGCGGCGTACTTAGCATACTTGGCGTATTCAGGGCCGCAAGGCGAAGACCATCGATTGCAACCTCCAGAAGAAGAAGCTGCCAGATCAGCGGAATATTGACCGCATCTTTTACAGCCACAAATGCAAACATCTGTGGAAGCCAGTTCAAATTCTGCATAAACAGAAGAAACAGAGGCGTCAGAAAAATAGTCGTCAAATTGATCAGTCCTCTGGAAATCTTAAGATATACGCTGGTCAGGGTCGGAAAATAATAGTCGTTCGCCTCCTCAATCATATCATAGATTGAAGTCGGCAATATCATCGCAGACGGAGAATTATCCACAAGAATGACAACTTTTCCTTCCAGAAGACAGGCTGCAGCCGTATCCGGACGCTCTGTAAACTTGAATTTCGGAAATGGATTATACCATTTACGCTTAAAAAGACACTCTGCCAGGCTCTGCTGGTTCATCCGAAGATCATCGGTCTGAATCGCACGAATCCGGTTCGATACATTCTGTAAGAGTTCCTGATCCACACGGTCACTCATATAGCAGACTGCCACATCCGTCCGGGAACTGTCCCCCACTTCTATCATTTCCATCACAAGATGCGGATCACGAATCCGCCGCCTCATCAACGCTGTATTAAATACAATCGTCTCCACAAATCCATCTCTGGAACCTCGCAGCGATTTGTCCTTGTCCGGTTCCTCAACGCTTCTCGCCGGATAAGTTCTGCAGTCAATCGCAATACATGCCTCATATCCATCAATGAACACACAGGTTACACCGGACAGCACATTTTTCATCACCTGATCAAAATCCCCCAGAATATCCACTTCAACATAAGGAATACATTCTCTTGAAAAACTCGTTGCATCCGCAGGCATCTCTTCTTCCGTAACTTTCAGAAGTGAATCCATGATCTTGAGCATCGTCTCATCTTTCGTAAAACCATCAATAAAATAAAAAGAAGACATTCTGCCTCCAATCACAATGTCTCTCTGTATCATATCAAAACTGTCCTTCAGCGGGAGCACCTGATTCATATGTGCGGCGTTTTCCTCCCGTGAGGCAGTAATTTTTTTATTAAATTGTTCACGTGTCCTGCAATTTCCCATCATTTATCCCACCTTCTTCTTTTTCTGGGATATAGGATATCCAGAACACGTATTATTATACATCTGTCCACTCGACTTTTTATCTTCCCGTCGTGCTTCCAAATCCGCCGTTTCTGATACCGGTCGCTTCATCATCCATTGTAATTCCGTATTCCACAAAAATCCCCTGCATGAATCCTGTGCCGGCCTCTATCTCAACCGTCTTATCTTCTTTCGTATCGTTAGTGATCTTGGAAAATATGTGTCCTTCATTATCAGAATAGTAATAATCACTGTCAATAATTCCAACCGTATTATTCAGCTGAAGCCGGTATTTAAATCCAAGTCCGCTTCTCGGATAGCATTGAAGCACCCAGTTTTCTTCCATCTGAACACGGATTCCCGTAGGAATCTTTGCTGTCATCCCCGGAGCAAGCACAATCTTTACCGGTGCATAAAAATCATATCCCGCCGATCCTGACGTTGCTCTTTTAGGAAGCTTAATTCCCTCATAGACAGCCTCTATCTCCTGCTCTTTTGCCTCTCCGAATGCATCCACATATCCTTTTTTAAACTGATCATAACTGACCTTATAGAACTGCGCGATTCTTTTTGCCATCTTGTAATTCCTTTCTCTGTGCACAGAGACCGTTAATTGCCACACTCTATACTGATCTCATTGAACAGCTTCAGTACATCATCAACTACGATCTGTGCCTTTTCTTCACCTTTTTTATCGAGTATTACTTCTCCCTGATGCATCATGACAAGACGATTTCCGTATTCAATCGCATACCGCAGATTATGAGTAACCATAATCGTCGTAAGCTGCTTCTCTTTTACAATCTGATCTGTCAGCTTCATAATCAGCTCTGCTGTTTTGGGATCCAGGGCCGCTGTATGTTCATCAAGAATCAGAAATTCAATCGGAGTCATCGTTGACATTAGAAGAGCCATCGCCTGGCGCTGACCTCCGGACAGAGATCCTACCTTTACGTTCAACTTATCCTCCAGCCCAAGATTCAGTTGTCTGAGCTGATCACGATAGTAATCGATCCTTGCCTTGTTTGTACCTCTTCCAAGCCCAAACGTCTTCCCCTTGTTGTCAGCCAGAGACATATTTTCCAGAATCGTCATGGACGGACACGTCCCCATAGCCGGGTTCTGATATACACGGCCGATTCTCATATTTCTCTTATATTCTTTCTGCTTCGATATATCTTCTCCGCCGATCAGAATCTGCCCCTGTTCAACAGGAATACTTCCGCAGATGATATTGAGCATGGAAGTCTTTCCGGAGCCATTACTTCCGACAACCGCCATAAAATCTCCCTTTTCAATTGTCAGGTTAAAGTCCTGAAACAGGCACATCTCATTGACTGTGCCCGGATTATAATACTTATGGATTCCCCTTAATTCAAGCATTTTTATTCACCTTCGTCTTTCTTTCCATGCTGATGATCAAAATGATCAGGAACAACACTGCTGTAATCAGCTTCATTGCCTGTGGTTCAAAGTTCCGAAGCGCAATCGCCACACATGCTTTATAGATCACAGACCCGATCAGAACCGCAGATGTCGTTTTTAGGACAGAAAACTTTTTGAAGATGCTGGTTCCTATAATTACACTCGCAAGTCCGATTACCATCGCTCCGGTACCCATGGAGATTTCAAATACTCTCTCCTCCTGAGCAAATACGCATCCGGCAAGAGCCACCAGTCCGTTCGCAATCGCAAGACCAAGGATCTTAACATTTCCCTGATCCTTTGCAAGAGACACGACCAGTGTATCATTATCTCCGACTGCCCGGAGAAGATACCCCGACTTTGTCTGAAGATACAGATCAAGTAATACCTTACATATCATAGCAAGAATCAGAATAATAATCAACGTAATATATGGAGACAAGACCTCCGGTACTATCCGGTCCAGCAGTTCATTGTGAAAGATCGTTTTCTGTGAAAACAGTGGAACATTTGATGTCCCTGCAATATAAAGATTGATAGTCCACAACGCCGTCATCATAATGATTCCGGATAACAGATCTCTTACTTTACATTTGATATGGATCAGACCGGTACAAATTCCTGCCAGAACCCCTGATAAAAATGCCAGAAGTAATGTCAGGTATGGATTGATTCCACGCGTAATAAGGGCAGCTGTAATCGCCGCCCCCAACGGGAAACTTCCATCGACTGTAAGATCCGGAAAATCCAGAATCTTATATGTGATATATATACCAAGTGCAAGAATGCCATAGATCAATCCCTGCTCTAATATGGATATGATAAAACTCATGAAGTCGCCTCCCCAAATATATGATTTATTCCGCAGTAATCTCGCTGAAGCTTTCTACTGCTGTATCTGCCAGTTCATCCGGAACTGTTATTCCAAGATTTTCTGCAACCTTTAAGTTTACATAGAAACCTGGTGTTGTGATCGTTTCAAAATTGATCTCAGATGCTTTCTTTTCTCCCTTTAATACCTGTGCAGCCATCTTACCCGTCTGTTCTCCAAGTGCAAGATAATCAATTCCTTCTGCTGCAAGACATCCAATCTTCACCTGTTCAATTTCGCTTCCAAATACCGGGATATTTTTTTCATTTGCCTTTTCCAGAATCGTTGGAAGAGAAGCAACTACCGTATTATCTGTCAGGTTTGTGATACAATCCACCTGGCTTACCAGATCTTCTGCCGCAAGAGCAACATCTGCTGTAGATGTGATTCCCTTTTCCACCAGTTCAAATCCATATTTTTCTACCAGACTCTCATATTCCTTAATGGCAGATACAGAATTTGCTTCGCTTGTTGTATACATGATTCCCAGTTTCTTTGCATCCGGAAGCATATTTCGAATCATTTTTAACTGTTCTTCTACCGGAAGCTTATCAGAAGTACCTGTCACTTCTCCTACCGGTGTTCCATCTTCCTCTGCAAGCTCTGCTGCAACCGGATCGGTAACTGCTGTATAAATAACCGGAATTCCTTCATTCATGGCTGCATTATATGCACTCTGCGCAGTTGGTGTCGCAATCGCACAGATCATATCTACCTTATCAGACACAAAACTGTCAGAGATCTGTTTTGCATTTCCCATATCAGCAGTTGCATTCTTGTAATCAACCGTCAGATTTTCGCCTTCCACAATTCCTTCTGCCTCCAGACCATTTAAGAATCCTTCCCGACAGTTATCCAGAGAGCCATGCTCTGCAAACTGGATAATTCCCAATGTGTAAGATGTCTCTTCTGCTTCATTGGATGTATCCTGAGACTTTCCACATCCCGATACCATTGCTGCTACCATTGCTACTGTTAATAATCCTGCTACTACTCTTTTTTTCATTGTTTCATTCTCCTTTTCTTTTTGATACTATTTGATGTTGTGGAATGCATAAGCCAGCACCCACTTGTTAGGAGAGAAAGTTGAGATGGTATGACAGGATCATTTCCTGTCGAAAAAACCGCCCCAAACCAACAGGTTTGAGGCGGTAATCATATCATAAATTATCGCGGTACCACTCAAATTGACGAATCGTCCACTTTTCTCATGTACTAACATACACTCCTGATTGATAACGGGTTCGGTTCCCGACACACTATACTTTCCTGATCTTATGGATTTCCAGCTGCCCTCGAAAGGCCATTCACCTACCGGTTTCATACAGCACTCCCACCACCTGCTGCTCTCTGAAATGTCTCACTGTAAGCTACTCTTCTTTCTCAACGGTTTATGTATTTCTTTTATGATACTTACTTTACTTCAACAAAGTGCATTTGTCAAGTCAAAGTTTCTATTTTTAATCGTTATTAATCTTTAATAATTGGAATCGGTGTATCATCTTTTGCGTCCAGATTATTGATATACTTCTTTGTATCCTGTACCATCTGATTAGACAGAAGAAGGACTGCCACAAGGTTCGGGATAGCCATCAAAGCATTCAGAGTATCTGCGATCAGCCACACAAGATCAAGTGCTACGATCGGTGCAATTGCCGCAACAGCGACATACAGAATACGATATGGAATCAGTCCCTTTCTTCCAATTACATATTCAATACAACGTTCTCCGTAATATGCCCATCCGAGAACAGTAGAGTATGCAAAACAGATGATACCAAGTGTCAAAATAATCGGTCCTATCACCGGAATCTGACCAAATGCAAGTGATGTCAGCTGTCCTCCATTATCTACAGAATCTGCATTAATAGAAGGATTCTTCATGATTGTTGTTACAAGTACAAGACCAGTCATCAAGCATACAACAACGGTATCCCAAAATGTTCCGGTAGAAGATACCAGAGCCTGGCGAATCGGATTTCTTGTCTGTGCTGCAGCTGCCGCGATCGGAGCAGAACCAAGACCTGACTCATTAGAAAACAGACCTCTTGCAACACCAAAACGAATTGCCATTGTAATGCCTGCACCTACCAGACCACCTGCCGCTGCACCCGGTGTAAATGCAAGTTTACAGATAACACCGATTGCCGGAATGATATAATCGTAATTCATAAATAAAATAATAATACATCCAAATACATAGAACGCAGCCATAAACGGAACCAGTTTCTCACATACGCGTGAGATTGACTTAATTCCGCCAAAGATAACAACTGCTGTAAGAACTGCAATCACAATACCGACTGCTACCGGCGGAATATTAAAGTTCGTCTTACACACTTCTGCAATAGAGTTTACCTGTGTGGCACAACCGATTCCAAATGATGCAAGCCCTGCGAACAATGCAAACAACATTCCAAGCCACTTCATGTTCAGGCCTCTTTCCAGCGCATACATTGCACCGCCCTGCATACGTCCATCTTCTGTTTTTACTCTGTACTTTACAGCTATATAAGACTCTGCATACTTCGTAGCAATACCAAACACACCCGTCAACCAGCACCATAACACTGCACCCGGGCCTCCGAGAGCAATTGCGGTACCTACACCAACGATGTTACCAGTTCCGATCGTTGCCGCAAGAGCCGTCGCCAATGCTCCGAACTGAGATACCTCACCCTCTGCATCCGGATCCTTTGTAATAGATAATTTGATCCCCCTTGTAATGGTATATCTCTGAATAAAACCAGTTCGAAATGTCAGGAACACATGTGTTCCGAGTAACAGGATGATCATCGGCCATCCCCATACAACACCATTAATAGCATTTACAACAGAATTAATAGCTTCCAGCATACAATTCCCCCTTTTCTCTTTTTCTTTGACTTTGCTTTGTACATGCACTTTTTAGTTATAACTTATATGACAATACAAAAGAGTATCGGCATGGCTGTCGGTACTCTTTTGTGTATCACCTGATTTAATAGTACCTTATGATATTGATTTTTTCAATATTTGTTATTAATTAGACAAATAATTCGTTGTTAT
>NZ_JAFBIZ010000093.1 GCF_021531995.1 Faecalicatena contorta | reverse complement strand
ACTTCCATATATGTATTTTATGAATATTACGTTGAAAAAGCAGAGGGAATGAAACTTATGAAAATTGGATTTGATAACGAAAAATACCTTAAGATGCAATCTTCTCACATCAGAGAACGTATTGAACAATTTGGCAATAAGTTATACCTGGAATTTGGAGGCAAACTTTTTGATGATTATCATGCTTCCAGAGTTCTTCCGGGTTTTCAGCCCGACAGTAAGCTCAGAATGCTAAAAGAACTGTCCGATCAGGCTGAGATTGTAATCGTAATCAGTGCAGAAGACATCGAAAAAAATAAAATACGCGGAGATCTTGGAATCACCTATGATTCCGATGTCCTTCGCCTCATGAATATCTACCAGGAGCTCGGTCTTTATGTCGGCAGTGTCGTAATCACCAAATACAGCGGTCAGGAAAGTGCCGATCTGTTTAAAAACCGACTGGAAAAACTAGGGATCACTGTGTACCGTCACTATGTAATCCCCGGATATCCTACCAACGTTCCTTATATTGTAAGTGATGACGGGTACGGGAAAAACGATTACATTGAAACTACACGCCCACTGGTTGTAATTACCGCTCCCGGTCCGGGAAGCGGCAAGATGGCCGTATGCCTGTCACAGCTCTATCATGAACACAAGCGTGGCATCAATGCCGGATATGCCAAATTTGAAACATTCCCAATCTGGAACATTCCTTTAAAACATCCGGTCAATCTTGCCTATGAGGCAGCAACTGCAGACCTGAATGATATTAATATGATAGATCCATTTCATCTGGAAGCATATGGAAAAACTACCGTAAACTACAACCGGGACGTTGAGATCTTCCCCGTTCTCAAAGCCATGTTCCAGCGTATCTACGGAGACAGTCCGTATAAATCCCCAACGGATATGGGCGTCAACATGGCCGGAAACTGCATCTGCGACGATGAAGTATGCCGTGAAGCTTCCCGCCAGGAAATCATCCGCAGATACTATGATTCCAGAAGACGTCTTCTGATCGGCGCATGTTCAGAAGAAGAAACTTATAAACTGGAAATGCTGATGAATCAGGCTGACATCACTGTTCATGACCGTCCGGTTGTGGATGCGGCTCTTTCATACGCAAAAGAAACCGACGGACCCGCAGCAGCTCTTCAGCTTCACGACGGAAGAATCATTACCGGAAAGACCTCTGATCTTCTGGGCGCTTGCGCTGCTCTTCTTTTAAACGCTTTAAAAGAATTAGCCGGAATTGATCATTCCTGTCATGTCATCTCTCCTGATGCCATTGAGCCAATCCAGACGCTCAAAACGCAATATTTGGGAAGTAAAAACCCGCGCCTGCACATGGATGAAGTTCTGATCGCCTTGTCTGTCAGCGCCGCTTCCAGCAGGCCTGCACAGCTTGCACTGGAACAGCTTCCGAAATTACAGGGCTGTCAGGCACATACTTCTGTCATGGTAGGCTCTGTAGATATGAAGCAATTCAAAAAACTTTCGATTCAGGCAACTTTTGAAGCCAGATACGAAAAAAACTCTGTATTTTTCACCGAAAAGGGTGTATAATTCTAAAGTATTTTTTTTAACAGCAAATACTCGAATTAACACATTCAACTTAAGGAGGAAATTATGGCAGTAAAATATGTATTCGTTACAGGCGGTGTCGTATCCGGATTGGGTAAGGGAATCACAGCTGCGTCTCTCGGACGTCTGCTTAAAGCACGTGGTTACACAGTGACCATGCAGAAATTCGATCCTTATATCAACATTGACCCAGGAACCATGAATCCCGTACAGCACGGTGAAGTATTCGTAACCGATGACGGTGCTGAGACAGACCTTGACCTTGGACACTATGAGAGATTCATCGATGAAAGTCTGAGCAAAAATTCAAATGTGACAACCGGGAAGATCTACTGGTCCGTTCTTCAGAAAGAACGACGCGGAGACTTTGGCGGAGGAACCGTTCAGGTAATTCCTCATATCACCAATGAAATCAAGTCCCGTTTCTATCGAAATCCTGCTGCCGAGAATACAGAAATTGCCATCATTGAAGTCGGTGGTACCGTAGGTGACATTGAAAGTCAGCCTTTCCTGGAAGCAATTCGTCAGTTCCAGCATGAAAAAGGACGTGAAAATGTAATCCTGATCCATGTGACTCTGATTCCTTATCTGAAAGCTTCTCAGGAGATGAAGACGAAACCTACCCAGGCAAGTGTAAAGGATCTGCAGGGAATGGGGATTCAGCCGGATATTCTGGTCTGCCGTTCCGAACATCCTCTGAATGTTGGAATTAAAGATAAGATTGCTCTTTTCTGCAACGTTCCATCCAACCACGTACTTCAGAATCTGGACGTAGAATACCTGTACGAAGCACCGCTTGCAATGGAAGAAGAAAACCTCGCCGGAGTTGTATGCGAATGTCTCCATCTGGACTGCCCGGAACCGGATCTGAAGGACTGGCAGGAAATGGTAGATTTTCTGAAGAATCCAAACACAGAGGTAACTGTCGCTCTGGTTGGCAAATATATCCAGCTTCATGATGCTTATATCAGCGTTGTAGAGGCATTAAAACACGGTGGTATCTTCAGCCGTGCAACCGTAAATATCAAATGGATCGATTCCGAGACGGTGACTGCCGATAATGTCGATGAACTTCTTGGAGATGTAAGCGGTATCCTTGTTCCGGGTGGTTTTGGAAATCGTGGAATCGAAGGAAAGCTTGAGGCAATCAAATACGCCCGTACACATAAAGTACCATTTCTTGGTCTCTGCCTTGGCATGCAGCTTGCCATTGTTGAATTTGCAAGAAATGTCATTGGTTTTAACGATGCACACAGTGCAGAACTGGATCCGAACACCACGCATCCGGTCATCCATATCATGCCGGAGCAGATTGGCATCGAAGATATCGGCGGTACTTTAAGACTCGGGGCTTATCCATGTGTTCTGGATGAAACTTCAAAAGCTTATGAACTATACAAAACAAAAAATATCAGTGAACGTCATCGTCATCGTTATGAAGTCAACAACGACTACCGTGACAATCTGACATCTCACGGTATGAAACTGTCCGGTCTTTCTCCGGACGGAAGAATTGTAGAAATGATCGAATTACCGGAACATCCATGGTATATTGCTACACAGGCACATCCGGAGCTGAAGTCAAGACCGAACAGACCACATCCGTTATTCAGAGGATTCATTGAAGCCGCTCTGCAATACCAGACAGAACACCGGACTGAGACTTTATAAGAAAAACAATGATTGCAAAGGGGATGATTGCAAAGTATTTGCAACCATCCCCTTTTATTATATCCGATCCATCGTCTTCTTCACACACTTTAACGCTTCCGCAACAATCTGATGCATATCATAATAACGATACATGCCCAGTCGGCCTCCAAAGATTACGCGTGTTTCCTTTTCTGCCAGTTCCAGGTATTTCTGATATAATGCATTATTCTTTTCATCATTCATTGGATAATAAGGCTCACAACCCCTGCTCCATGCTGCGGGATACTCTCTGGTAATCACCGTCTTTGAATTCATCGTCGTCTCTGTATTGCCATAGCCTCCCTGGCAACCATATTCAAAATGCTTATGCTCAATGATGCGAGTATATGGAACCTCATATTCTGTATAATTCACAACCGCATTTCCCTGATAGTTCTCTTCATCCAGCACTTCTGTCTCAAAACGCAGGCTTCGATACTCCAGCTCTCCGTAGCAGTAATCATAATATTCGTCAATCATACCTGTGAACACGATATATTCAGCCTCCTGCTCCAGCTCCTCTCGCTGTGCAAAATAATCTGTCTCCAGACGTACTTCTGACCCTTCGAACATCTTTTCTATCATCTGCGTATATCCACCGATCGGAATTCCCTGATATTTATCATTAAAATAATTGTTGTCATAGACAAACCTTACAGGAAGCCTGCGGATGATAAAGCTTGGAAGCTCTGTTGCGCGTTTTCCCCATTGTTTTTCTGTATACCCTTTTACCAGTTTTTCATAGATGTCTTTCCCAACCAGAGACAGTGCCTGTTCTTCCAGATTCTGTGGCTCTTCAATTCCAGCCTCCCGTATCTGCTGTTCTATGATCGCCTTTGCCTCCGCAGGAGTCTTTACGCCCCACATTTTACTGAACGTATTCATGTTGAAAGGCAGATTATACAGTTCATCCTGATATCTGGCAACCGGACTGTTTGTGTAACGGTTAAACTGTGCAAACTGCTGCACATAATCCCATACCTCCTGATCCGATGTATGAAAGATATGCGCACCATATTCATGCACCTGTATTCCTTCCACCTCTTTTGTGTAGATATTTCCTCCTACATGGGATCTTTTATCGATCACCAGAACCTTCTTGCCCCGTTTCACTGCCTCATGTGCATATACCGCTCCGAATAAACCTGCTCCTACTATCAGATAATCATATTTCATCTTTCTTTTCTCCTTTCATCTGACCACTGTACCTTGCTTCCATGTTCCGTCTTTTTGACTGTTAACTGACAATCGATCTGCTCTTTCAGTTCATTTACATGGGAAATAATCCCTATAAGTCTGTCTCCCCCTTCCAGATCATTCAGTATGCGGATCGCCTGCTCTCTCGATGCATCATCTAACGAACCAAACCCTTCATCAATGAACATCGTATCCAGACGGATCGCCCCTGCCGTATTCTGTACAATGTCAGACAGTCCCAATGCCATGGAGAGAGAGGCCATAAACGACTCCCCGCCGGACAATGTCTTTACATCCCGCACCGAATCGCCGACCATATGATAGACATCCAGATCCAGCCCAGCCTGCCCCTGGCTCCCGAGATTTTTCACATTCCTGCACTGAAGAATGAATTCTCCACCCGTCATCTGTATCAGCCTGCGATTGGCGGCATGAATAATCTGTCGGAAATACTGTCTCTGAACATAAGTTTCAAAATCCAGTTTTGCACTGCCGCTCAGGCTGCCGTTTGCCGTCCTGCTCAGATTCCCGATCATCTCATACCTTCTTTGCATTTCTCCATTCATCTCAAAGTACTTCTTCAGATGTTCTCTTGCTTCCCGGTTTTTCTGATTGACCGTATAAAGCTGCATATACGCTTCCCGCAGCCCGCGGGTCTGTTCCTCCAGCATATCCAGACTGCTTTTCATGGATTCCAGATCTCCTCTTTGCTTGTCCTTAAGCTGCTCTTCCAGAATCTTTTTCTTCCCGGCGAGTTCTCTTCCCTGTATCTGATATTCCTGGATATTTCGTTCCACATTCTCCATCTGATCCGATTCCATCCGGCTTGTGCGATACTGCTCTTCATCGGCAAATCCCTGTTCAGACAACAGCTTCGTATATTCGGATTTCCAGTGTTCTTCCGACTCCACACACTGCGTAAGCGTCATTTCTTTGTTGTCCCGTTTTCCCTCTGTCTGTCGAAGATCTTCTGTCATCTGCCGAAGTTTCTGCTCTGCTTTTTCATAAGTTTTTCTTGCTGTATCCAGAAATGTCTCCATCTCTTTTACTGCCCGTACGGCCTGTTCCTTCTGCGGATACGGAAGACGTTCCTTCCATGCATTCTCCTCAGCTTCCATAACACGGATATTCATCTGAATCTCTGCGAGGTGTTCTTTTTTCTCTTCCCATTCTTCTTTCTGCTGCTCCTCTTCCCGGCGCAGGATCTTCTGATCCTGTTCTGCCCGTTTCCAAAGAGCTGCCTCTCGATCTGCCTGATGAAGCTTTCGTGAAACTGTCTGCATCTCTTTTTTCAGTTCCTCTTCCCGGCGTCCCGGCAGACTATCCGCTTCCGTATTTTCTGCTTCCGGTTCCGTCCCACATACCTTCACATACGCCTTTTCATAAGCTTCCTTCTGAGCCTGATATCTTAGGATAGCTTCCTGAAAAGAATAAGCGTCAGCATCTCTTACTTTTTCTGCCCGGTCACGCCTTTCTTTTGCCACTTCCACTTCTTTTTGTGATGGTGCACCCTCTTTCAGGATACATTTCTTCGGGTGATCCGTGGATCCGCAGACCGGACACGGCACTCCCTCCCGAAGCTCCAGTGCAAGGATCCCGGCCTGTTCATCCAGAAATGACTGATAGATCTCCTCATACCTTGTCGCAGCATTCCGATACTCGCAAAGTCCCCGGTCAGCCTTTTCTTTCTTGTCCTTACACTCTTTTTCGAGGCGGCAAAGCCTTTCTTTCCATCGAATCAGTTCCTGCACTTCCTGTATCAGATCATCCAGCTGCTCTTTCTTAATCTTCAGACGATCCACAAGAAATCTGCTCTCCTGATAGGCTTCCAGATCCTGCTCTGCCTGTTTTCTTTTCTGCTCACATGCTTTCAGCCGTTCTTCTCCCTGACGGATCAGCTGCAGACACTGTTCTTGTTTCCTCTGTAATTTTCGGATACTCTCACGTACTTTTTCTGCCTTCTCATATCCGGGGAGAAGATCTTTTAATCGGATGATACGACCTTTGTATGTTTCATCTGCTGCCCGATATTCCTGCTCCTTTTTCTCCTTCTCTGCCTGAAGCACTTCTATCTCTTTTTTCACAGCTTCCATCCTCGTCTTCAGACTATTCAGTTCTTCTGTAATCTGCTTCTTCTGCTCTCTGCTTCGCAGATACTCTGCCTCAGCTGTCCATACTCTTTCTGCTTTTTTCGCTAATTCCAGGCATCCTTCCATCTGAAGGAACTCTTCTCTCTTCTGCCTCCACCCCAATTCCTGTTCACAGACGGTCTCATAGGAATCAAACATTGTATTGACAAGCTCCGCTTCTCTGCGCTTTTCCCGCTGGATATCCAGATTATTCTGAATGGTATCCATTTCTTTTTTTCTCAGCTTTTCAATACTGTCATACTCTTTTATAATTCCTTTCAGTTCTTCCAGTATCTCCTCTTTGACTGGAATATCCTCCTCCAAAAGTAAAGACCACCTGTTTTTTTGCTCTTGTGAACACGCTTCCCATTCTACTCGTTTCATTTCCGTCTTTACTCTGTCCAGATTCTCTTCCAGGCTTCGGTATAACTGTCCGGCATTTCTTTTCAGTTCTTCCTGAACCCGATAACAGATGTCGGTCTGAAAGATTCTGGAAAATATCTTTTTCCGCTCTTTTGACTCTGCAAGCAGAAGCTTCAGAAAATCTCCCTGGGCAATCATCGCAATCTGTGTAAACTGACCGGCATCCAGCCCCATGATCTCCACAATCTTCTGATCTGTCTCTCTCTTTTTTCCCCGGTATACGCTGCCATCCGGAAGAAACAGTTCCACCTTGGAAGCTTCTCTGACATATCTTGGGGAACCGTCTGCATATCTTCGTTTTCCAAGACGAAGATATTCCGGATTCCTGCGAATCGTATATTCCTGTCCCTGATATAAAAATGTATAGATGACATACGTATCTGTATCTTCACGCGCATACTGGCTTCTCATCATATTTCCATCGCGGTTGCCTCCGCTGGTTCTGTCATACAGTGCGTATGTAATCGCATCGAAAATTGTCGTTTTTCCGGAGCCGGTATCCCCGGTGATCAGAAAAAGACCATTCTGCATTCTCGAAAAGTCAATCTCTTCTTTTCCGGCATAGGAGCCAAATGCTGACATCACTAATCTAACAGGCTTCAACCTCTACTCTCCTTTCACCTCATCAAAGATCTGTTCCATAACCTTCTTTTCTTCCTCCGACATATCCTTTCCCTGCATTTCACGATAAAAATCCTCAAAAGCAGAAAATGGATCCTTCACTTCAGGCTCTTCTTCTGTCTCCTCAAGCTTTCTCCTCGTTCTCTGATTATCCACACGGATCTCAAGAACATGTGAATATACCCGTTCCAGCTGCTCCCTTGGTTTATAGGGATCTATCTCATCTGTCAGAGTAATGCTGACATAATCTTCTCTCTCTTCTTCCCTCGCCCCGGCAAGAATCTCTTCCAGTGTTCCCATCTTTTTTCTGACATCACGGATCGGATGAAGCGGCAGTTCTTCGATCTGAAGCACATCCTCCTTGGATTTCAGTGTCACCACAGTCAGGGATTTATGGTGTCCACATTCACTGACCGAATACTTCAGTGGTGTCCCGCAGTAACGGATCTTCTCGCTTCCCACCTTCTGTGCTCCATGAAGATGACCAAGAGCCACATAATCGAATCCCGCTACACCTGCCGCATCTACCTGGTCAATCCCTCCGACAGAACACACCTCTGAATCACAAGTCTGCGGAGTCTCTCCTCCGCTTCCAATATAAAACTGATGAGACACGAGGACATTTCTTCTGGTTCTGTAATCAATATTTTCTCTCTCTATGATCCTCCGCACCGCCTCTGAATAGCTTTCCGGCGGATTCTCTTTCCATACATTTCTCACATAAGACGGTTTCAAAAACGGAAGAAGATAAAAATCAACTTCTCCTTCTTCATCTTTCAATGTTACTTTGAGGACCCGATCTTCTTCTGTCTCCGGTGCGGATCCTGCCATATAGATATGATATTTCTTTAGAATCTCCGAAGCATATTGAAGTCGATCTGCAGAGTCGTGATTGCCACTTATGATTAGAATCGGAATCTTTGGCGTTATCTCCGAAAGCCCTGTCAGAAACCGGTCAAATATCGTAACAGCATCCGCAGACGGAATGGATTTATCATAGATATCTCCTGCAATTACTATGGCATCCGGATGAATGGTTCCCGCATATTCCGTAATTTCCCGAAGGATCACCTCCTGATCTTCTTTCAGGCTGTACCGGTGCAGCTGCTTTCCGATATGCAAATCCGAGAGATGAAAAAACTTCATAAAAAATAATTCCTTCCTACTTTACATCTGAAACCATATTACACTATAATCTTCTTAGCAGTCAACATGCGAATCGCATGTCAGAACCGCTGCAAATAAGCTCGCGAGGTATATTACATGTTACGAGAAATTGATCTTGCTGAAGTATCCGACGGAAGACTCTACAGCAGTAATGATATGGCAAAAACAGATTGTAAAGGATGTATCGGCTGTTCTGACTGCTGTCGCGGTATGGGCGCTTCCATTGTACTGGATCCGCTGGATAGTTTTCGCATATCCGAAGGACTCCATGTCTCTTTTGAACAGCTGTTATCCGACTCTTTTGAACTGGGAGTCGTGGACGGACTCATTCTCCCCCACCTGAAAATGGCCGGTCCGAAAGAAGCCTGCACTTTTTTAACAGAAGAAGGCCGGTGCAGCATCCACTCTTTTCGTCCCGGTATCTGCCGTATCTTTCCGCTCGGACGTTTTTATGAAAAGAATTCTTTCCAGTACTTTCTTCAGGTTCATGAATGTCCGAAAACGGATAAAGCCAAGGTAAAGATAAAAAAATGGATCGATACTCCGAACCTGAAAACCTATGAAACCTACATCTCAGACTGGCATTATTTCCTGAAACATATGCAGGATTACATATTAAGCCAAAATTTTGCTGATACATCTGACAGCAACACAGAAGACGACGGTATTGCAAAGACTCTGAGCATGCATGTGTTAAAACAGTTTTACCTTACTCCTTATCAGTCAGAAGAAGACTTTTATCCACAGTTCTATGAACGACTGGAAAAGTCCAGACTGTTCTTTCATATCTGACGATTGTAGATTACACTTCTTTTATATAAAGCAATGGGACTGCTGCTGCAGTCCCATCATTCATTTTCTGGTATACACTATTCTTTTTCTTCCAGGACAGAGGTACAATGAGGACACCTGGTCGCATCAATTGCAATCTCACTTTTGCAGAACGGACATACCTTTGTCGTCGGCGCTGCCGGTGCTTCTTCCTTCTTAAACTTTTCAGCCATCCGGTTCATCGTCTTCATGATGATAAACACGATCAGGGCCATAATCAGGAAATTAAGAATTGCAGAAATAAATTTCCCGTAATTCAGCGTTGCTTCCCCCAGAAGCTTTATATGAAGCTGGTCAAAATTCATTCCTCCAAACATTCCGAGGATCGGATTGATGATATCCTCCACAAGCGAAGACACAATACTGGTAAACGCTCCGCCTATGATAATGCCGACTGCCATGTCCATGACATTGCCACGGCTGATGAATTCTTTAAATTCACTCATAAATTTTTTCATTCTCAGACTCCTCCTGTCTCATTCGTTTTTCCTATTATAGCACAAAGCATATCTTCCTGCATTGCCTGTTCACAATTTCTTCCTGTATATTTTTTGATGACCAAATTCAGATCACAACATATATTAAATGAAAAAGAGGAGTTCGTATTATGTCATTATCAACACTGGCTCCCATCAACGGAACCGTCCAGACCATTACTCCCTTTGAGGGTGACTGCTGCCGTCAGATGATAAGTGTCCGGGATTCAAACGGCATCAGTAATTTTGTCATAAGCCCTGACACCTACATTGCCGGGGAAGCCCGGCTTCGGCCCGGCACAACGGTAACTGCATTCTATGATGCCAGTCTTCCGGTGCCGCTGATCTACCCGCCCCAGTATCAGGCTGTCATTATCAGCCGCAGGAATCCCCGTGAAAGTATATTTGCAGGATATTTTGACGAAACACTGACCGCCGAAGATAATCTTCTGAAACTGGATATCTCATCATCCACAGAGGTTATAACCTCCAACGGACAGCCCTATCTCTGCTCGCCGGAAGGACAGTTTTTGATTGTTTATTATGCAACAACTACCAGAAGCATTCCTCCGCTGACCACACCGCGCAAGGTAATCGTTCTCTGCTGACCGGATTGCCGGATTTTCTCAGCTTTTCTTGCAATCCGGCAGATTTCATGGTAGGATAATACCGAAAGATACGAAGATGTATGAACCGTAAGATTAGTACGCCTTCGTATCTTTCTTTTTTATACCAGGGGGATTATATTATGAGACTTGAAAATTATGAGGTTCATCTTCCAAACTATTCCATCGGTGATCAGATCTACGACAGGATCGGTCCCGTATGCGAATCTTATGGAAAAACAGTTCTGATCATCGGTGGAAAAAAGCACTGGACACCGTAAAGTGTCTCTGTATTCCGGATGACAAGCCAATCTTTACATTTCCTACCATTGCATCCAACTGTGCCGCATGTACGTCTGTTTCTATTATGTACAACGAGAACGGAACCTTTTTACATCCACACTTCTTCGTCAGACCTGCCATGCATGCTTTCATTGATACAGATATAATTACAAAAGCGCCGTCTCAGTATATGTGGGCTGGAATCGGTGACACCTACGCCAAGTACTATGAAGCGCTCATTTCATCCCGGGATGAAAGGCTTGAACACTTTACGGCACTGGGAGTTGCTGTAAGCTCCATGTGTCGGGATCCTCTGCTGGAATACGGGCCAAAAGCACTGGCAGACCATAGAAACAATCTCTGCACCTATGACGTAGAACAGGTCGTTCTTGCCATCGTAGTGACCACCGGCATCGCATCCATCTTCCTGACGAAAGACTTCACACCAGACTATAACAGCGGTCTGGCACACGCCATCTTCTATGCACTGACCAGTTATCCTGTCATTGAAGAACAACATCTGCACGGAGAGGTCGTCGGATTCGGCGTTCTTCTGGCTCTTCTCGTGGATGGACAATATGACGAATTTGAAAAAATCTATCAGCTGAATCGCGCAATTGGCCTTCCGGTATCTCTGAAAGAGATTGATATCCTCCCGGAGCAATGGGCGGAAAGCATGGAGAGAATTCCAAACATGTCGGACATCGTCCATTATCCATACAAAGTAACCAGAACTATGCTGGAAGATGCCATGAACTTACTGAATCAAAGAGTCAGAAAGGATAACAACTATGAATAAAGAAAGAAAAAACAACACCGGAACCATCTTATGGGGAGTGGCATTCGTATGGTTTACAACGCATTTCGGGGGAGGATTCGCTTCCGGCGCACAGATCTACAGCTACTATGTGCGATATGGGCGCTGGTGTCTGATCATGCCTGTCATCGCCATGCTGTATAATGCCCTCTTCTTCGCATACAGCCTGCATTTTGCCCGCAAGCATGAAGTGTACGATTACAGATCCTACAACAATGCCTTTTATGGAAAATTCGCACCCGTATTTTCCAACCTGTTTGAAATCCTTTACATCTGTGTCATGTGCGTGGTTCCTGCAGTTGCATTTGCAACAGGTGGAGCAACCTTAAGCACTTTAACCGGACTTCCATACCTGTTGTGCACTTTACTGATTGGGATCTTTATCTTTCTTGTAGCGATCTTCGGCACAGATCTGGTACGAAAAGTTGCTTCTATCCTCTCCATCTGCATCATTGCAGGTATGGTTGCTGCCATGGTAAAAAGAATCTGCAGCAGTCTGCCTCAAAAAAGATCCGAACCCAGAACCTCTCATTCCGGACGTCCTGCTTCACGGGATATTATCGTTGCTTTCATCTGCTGTATTGTTGATTTTTCCATCGCACAGTTCGGATTGCTCACACTGATCCAGAAAGCATACAGTACGATTGCATACCTGGCAATTCCGGTGATCCTGATTCCATACATCGTGCACATGATCGTAACCCGCCTTGACAGCAGATAAGAAGATTTCCCGAATCTAAAGGGAGTGTCGCAAAAGCAACACTCCCTTGTGGTATCTGAAATAGGCGTTTGCGAAACGCCACAAGCCGCATAAATACGGCATTTTTTAACTACAAAAAACAAATAACCCCTCACCGGATATGGTATAATAGAGTTGACGAGAAACTATAAACCATACATCCAAGAAAG
>NZ_JAFBIZ010000092.1 GCF_021531995.1 Faecalicatena contorta | reverse complement strand
ATAAATTCATGTAACTTTTTAGGTGATTTTTCGTAATTCGTTCGTCAGTGTTTTCGTAATGATCCTGTACGAACTTCTTAACGCAAACTTCGCATGATTTTTAAGAAAAATGTGGCGATTTCGGTAGCTATCTATAATGCGATTTATAATGCAACTTTTCATTTTCGTAATCTTCGTAAAAAATCCACTATTATTTCTTACTATTTTTCCTTCCTGATACCGGAAAGGAATGAATATGGCAAAAATTATATCAGTAGTAAACCAGAAAGGCGGAACTGGAAAATCCGCATGTGCAGCAAATCTTGGTGTAGGGTTGGCTCTTATGAATAAGAAGGTGTTAGTCGTGGATGCTGATTCTCAGTCAGATGTGTCTGCTGGATTTGGATTCCGTGACTGCGATAATAGTAATGAAACATTAACAACGCTGATGGAAATGGTGTTGAATGATGAAGATATTCCGGAAGACTGCTTTATCCAGCATACAGAGGAAGGTATTGATATTATCTGTTCCAATATTGGATTGGCAGGAACAGAAGTACAGCTTGTGAATGCAATGAGCCGTGAGTTTGTCCTGAAACAGATATTAAACAGGGTAAAAGACAGGTACGATACAGTTTTGATAGATTGTATGCCATCTTTGGGTATGTTCACCATCAATGCCCTGGCAGCATCGGATGAAGTATTGATTCCGGTAGAAGCATCTTATCTTCCAATCAAAGGACTGCAGCAGCTCTTGAAGACAATCGGTAAAGTAAGAAGAATATTCCATTTTCTGTCAGGATGAAAGAAGCGGTCAGAGAGGGACAGAGTATTTTTAAATACGAACCAAAAGGTAAAGTTGCGAAAGCATATATGAGTTTTACGGAGGAGGTTCTTGAACATGGCAGGTAAAAAGAAATCAACGCCAATCCCGTTACAGTCATTAGATGCCCTGTTCGGAACGACAAGTGAGGAACAGGCAGGCATCCAACAGATTGCTCTGGATAATCTGCATCCTTTCTCAAATCATCCTTTTAAGGTTCTGGATGATGACAAAATGGCTGAGTTGTCTGAGAGTGTAAAGACCCATGGAGTTTTGGTGCCTGGTATTGTAAGAATAAAGGATACTGGTGGTTATGAAATTATAGCAGGTCACCGCCGCAAGAGGGCGTGTGAGATAGCAGGCTTGAAAACCATGCCAGTTATTATTAAGGACTTGACAGATGATGAATCGACTGTGATTATGGTTGACTCAAACATCCAGCGTGAAGAACTGTTAATAAGTGAAAAGGCATTTGCCTATAAGATGAAATATGATGCATTGAAACGTCAGGGCAAACGAAGTGATTTAACTTCTTGCCAAGTTGGCAAGAAGTTGGCGGCAGAGGATATCAGCCAAAATTCAGAGGATAGTACACGGCAGATTCTCAGGTATATCCATCTGACGGAATTACATCCGGTTCTTCTGGATATGGCTGATCATAAACAGCTCCCGTTTAATACTGCTGTTGAATTATCATATTTAAAAAAAGAGGAGCAGGATATATTGCTGCAGTATATGGGTAACCATGAAATGGTTCCATCTATGAAGCAGGCACAGGAAATGAAGAAGTGTTCTAAGGAACATTTACTGACATATCCGGAAATTGATAGTATCTGTTGCCAGGGTAAAACAGAGAAATTACAGGTGAAGATGCCGGAAAAGAAGCTCCGGATGTTTTTCCCGGAGAGTTATACAAAAGAGCAGATAGAAGATGTGATTTTTAAATTGTTAGAGGAATGGGCAGACAATAAGGAGCGTGTTCAAAATGACAATCGTGGATGTGATTAAGAAGGTATTGTTACCACTGGCAGCTATGGTATTCTGGATCTGGATGGTAAAAACGATTATGGGAGTGACCGGGAATACAGATTTATTTATGTTCCTGTTCCTTGCAGGACTTCCGTTTGGAATACATAAAATGTGTATTATTTTAATCCCCAGAGGTTATGATGTTGGGGGTACTGTTGGAATGATCGCATTGAGTGTTATTGTGGGTGGTTTATTGGGAAGCCTTATGATCCCATATTATATTGTGAGGGCAATCTATGTGACCATCCGGTATATAGTTAAAAGATAATGAATACATTGATACAGATAACCAAAGATAGCAGTTATAAGCAACGTTATTTAAAGAAGATTATTGCTGTACTTCTTATTGCGGTGGGAGTATGTGTTATTGCTTTTGGAATCATAGTATGTAATAAATTGCGGCAACCACAAAATTATATAGAAGCAGTAGATCCAGATAGTGTAGAAATGAAAACGGCGGAATTGTTGTCTGGAATTGATGGAACCATGATGTTTCGATATAATTCAAAAGATACAATTCAAACATTGTATGTTTACTTGTCAGAATACCAGTCTGGAAAACGAATTTCTCATAAGAAGGTTTTGGAACTTTCCTATCAGAATATGAAATCTACAAAAAATGGATTGATTGTCATCACACCGGATTTTGATAATTTTACTACAAAGCTTATTGCAGCAGATGAATATTCAAAATATATGACAGAAACGCCAATCTTGGAAGGTGTTGCAAACAGAGAATATTATGGCAGATCTGCAACATCTATAGAGAATAAAAGCACGATAGAGTAGGGAACAGAGCAAGGATTGGCAGCACTGATCTATGGCGAACAAGGAGTGAGCTCGTTGCCGATACAGGATATTAGAGGTGAGTATATAGATACAGATAATGAGTATATGTATTATTATTCGGTTGAGTTCATAAAATAAGAATAGAATAGAAAAGAGAGAAGAGGATGCCACGAAATCATTGACCTGATGATTCCGTGATATCCTCTTTATGGATTTCAGAGTTTGTTTCTCAGCTTTCGGTATTCTCTCGGTGAATATCCTTTCAGCTTGTGGAAAAGCCGACTGAAATACAGCTGGTTATCATATCCGACGATTTTAGAGATTTCATTGATGGAATAGGTTGTTGTTTCAAGTAACATCTGAGCATTGTTGATTCGGATTCCAACGATGAATTGCATTGGTGTGGAACCGGTATATTTTTTGAAATTCCGGATAAACCAGCTGACACTCATTCCTCGTGAGGCAGCATAATCATCTATGCTAATATTCTGGTTATAATTTTCACTGAAAAAGGTAACGGCGTTATCCATCTCGTGATCCAGATATTCATTTTTTAAGATATGTTCCCTGGTCAGTTCCCGATGAAAGATGATAAGAAGATGACGGAGCAGAAGGACAAGCATTTCTTCATAATTATCCTGGCAACGCTGAAGCTCGATGATAATGCGCTTGAAAATCTGTTCGTATTCCATAGAGGTTCCGACCTGAAATACACGCTTTTTATCCGGGAATCCATATTGCCGTAGGATATTTTTTACATTGCTGCCTGTAAAATGAATCCAGTATACTTCGGTCTTATCTTTCCCATAATATTCATATTTCTGAAGTTCCTTCGGTCTGTACAGTACAATATTACCGGCGGGGACAATCGTTTCGTTATCCACATTGTCAAAATGAAAATGCCCACAACCAGCAGTGATATAGATAATCTGATAATCCAGGCGTCCCCTTGGACGGTAGGTTGGTAACTTTGGATGGCTGGAAAGGCGGTAAGTACCGCAGCTTCCTACAACCAGTGGGCGACTTTTGTCTTTGAAATCCATATGGGAGTGGTTTAAATAACCGGTATTCATATACATATGGCAGAACCTCTTTTCTTTTTTCTTGTTATTGTATCATTTAGTGCATATTTTGTCTAATCCAATTCATAGACATATTTTGCAGATTAGGATAAGCTATATATAGCAAAACAAAGAAACGTAAACATAAAAGTAAAGAACAAGGTTTGCTGTGGGAAAACAAAGTGCAAAAAAATGTATATGTATTAAAGGAGAGTTATTTATGATTGTACCACGTTATTATGAGGATTTAAGCGTACTGCATGAAAATACAATGCCAGCCAGAGCCTATTATATACCGGCATCCAAAAGAATGGATAACCTGGTGGAGCACAGGGAAGAGTCAGACCGAATGCAGTTATTGAACGGAACTTGGAAGTTCCAGTATTTTAACAGCATCTATGATGTTCAGGACCCTTTCTTTGAGAAAGATTATGATACAGAAAATTTTGATGAGATTCAGGTTCCGAGTGTATGGCAGATGGCAGGATATGACACACATCAGTATACAAACATCCGGTATCCGTTCCCATTCGATCCACCGTACGTACCGCAGGATATTCCATGTGGAGCATATGCACATACCTTTGTTTATCACAAAGATGAAAATGCACCAAAAGCCTTCTTGAACTTTGAAGGCGTAGATAGTTGCTTTTATGTATGGATTAATGGCTCTTATGTAGGATACAGCCAGGTTTCCCATATGACCAGTGAGTTTGATATTACGGATCTCCTTCAGGACGGAGAAAACAGCATAGCAGTTCTGGTCATGAAGTGGTGTGATGGTTCGTATCTGGAAGATCAGGATAAATTCCGTATGAGTGGTATTTTCCGGGATGTGTATATTCTGAAACGTCCGGAGCAGGCAATCAGCGATTATCATATAAAAACCAAGATTGAGGATATGCTTGCAAAGATAGAGCTTGATGTGAAATTCTACTCTCCAGCAAATGTAAAAATTTCGATTGAAGATAAAAATGGAGCAGTTGTCGCAGTAGGAAGTATTGCCGAAGAAGGAACAGCGGTGTTAGAGATTGCAAATCCGGAGCTTTGGAATACAGAAAATCTATATCTGTATCAACTGATTCTTGAGACGGAAAATGAGGTAATTGTAGATCATATCGCATTACGAAAGATAGAAATTAAAGATCAGGTTATATATTTAAATGGGCAGAAGATTAAATTCCGTGGTGTCAATCGTCATGATTCCGATCCAGTTGCTGGATTTACAATCAGTGTGGAACAGATCACAACCGATCTTACGTTAATGAAACAGCATAATTTTAATGCAATCCGTTCCAGCCATTATCCGAATGCACCATTCTTCTATGAAATGTGTGATAAATATGGATTTATGGTGATAGATGAAGCGGATATTGAGGCACATGGTCCATTCATGCTTTACCGAGAGGAAGACACAGACTATAACCGGTTCAAACGATGGAATGAAAAGATTGCAGATGATCCGGCATGGGAAGCAGCCATTGTTGACCGTGTGAAACTCATGGTAGAACGTGATAAAAACCGTTTTTGTATTGTCATGTGGTCTATGGGAAATGAAAGTGCTTATGGCTGCAACTTTGAAAAAGCACTTGCTTGGACAAAGAAATTTGATCCGGATCGTATCACACAGTATGAGAGTGCAAGATATCGTAATTATGATGAAACATATGATTACAGCAACTTGGATGTGTATAGTCGTATGTACCCGGCACTTTCCGAGATTCAGGAATATCTGGACAAGGACGGAAGCAAACCATTCCTTCTGGTAGAGTACTGCCACAGCATGGGAAATGGGCCTGGCGATTTTGAAGATTATTTCCAGATGATTCAGGACAACGATAAAATGTGTGGTGGTTTTATTTGGGAGTGGTGTGATCATGCGATTGCTCATGGCACTGCTGAGAATGGAAAGAAAATCTATGCCTACGGAGGAGATCATGGAGAAGAAATTCATGATGGCAATTTCTGCATGGATGGGTTAGTATATCCGGACAGAACTGTACACACAGGACTTTTGGAATACAAGAATGTTTATCGCCCGGCAAGGGTTGTTTCCTATGATAAAGAAAGTGGGGAACTGGTTCTTCATAACTATATGGATTTTGATGATCTGAAGGATTATGTAAAAATCAGCTATGAACTGACACAGGATGGACTCGTGATCAGTAAAGGAAAACTCGCAGAAGTTTCTGTGGCACCACATAGTGAAGGAAAAATAAGTCTGAATATCAATGTTCCAGAGAATGGAAAATGTTATCTGAAACTTATTTACCAGTTGAAAAAAGAAATGCCACTGTTGGAGAAAGACCACATTCTGGGATTTGATGAAATCGAGGTAAGTCAGAAAGACGCAAAATGCCAGCTGGCAGAGAAGTGGCTGGAAAAAACATCAGCAGATTCTGAATTACAGGTAAATGAAAATGATACACAGATTCACATTAAAGGTCGTGAATTTGCTTATACAATAGATCGACGTACTGCACTCTTCACGGAGATGAAATTCGCAGGACGGGAATATCTGAACCATCCGATGGAGTTAAATATCTGGAGAGCCCCAACAGATAACGATATGTACATCAAATCTGAATGGAGGAAAGCCCACTATGATCAGGCTTATACAAGAGCCTATACGACAGAGGTTGTGCAGGGAAAACATGGTGTGAAGATTACAAGTCATGCTTCCGTTGTGGCAGAGACAGTGCAGAAGATTCTTGATGTGACGATTACATGGACAATAGATGCGGCAGGAAAAATAGACGCAGATATTGAGGCCACAAAAGATGGAGAGTTCCCGGATCTTCCGAGATTTGGTGTGAGAATGTTCTTGGATAAGAAACTTGCAGATGTCAGATACTTTGGGATGGGACCGCAGGAAAGCTATCGTGATAAGCATCAGGCAGCAAGCCACGGTTTGTACCGGGCAAATATAGGGGATTTGCATGAAGATTATATCCGTCCACAGGAGAATGGAAGCCATTATGATTGCGAATATGTAGAACTTAACAATAGCCGATATGGAATTGTGGCATCCGCAGAAAAGGCATTTTCCTTCAATGCTTCTTATTATACACAGGAAGAACTTGAGAAGAAAACACATAATTATGAATTGACAGAATCAGACAGCGTAGTATTTTGTGTTGACTATGCATTAAATGGAATAGGTTCTAACAGTTGTGGTCCAGTTGTATTGGATCAGTATCGATTTAATGATGTATTATTCCGGTTCCAGTTTACTCTGGTTCCGTATGTAAAGGGATAATAAGGTTTTAGGTAACCCGTTAACAAGGAAGGAGAGTCTGATTGTTTTGTAAAGTCCGGATATACAGAACAATCAGACAAAAACAAAGCGAAAAATTTAGAATTAGGCATCATACTGTTAGGCATCTTGAGATTCTAAGTGCGATGAATATGAGGAGCAAAAGAATTCTATGGAAGAAAAAAAGTATTTAAAATGGTATAACAAAATAGGATATGGTTCGGGTGATATCGCAGGTAATGTAGTTTATGCGTTCCTGACATCTTTTATGATGGTCTATCTGACAGACTCAGTAGGACTTGCTGCTGGTGTCGTAGGTACCCTGATTGCCGTATCAAAATTATTTGATGGTTTTACGGATATATTCTTTGGATCTATGATCGATAAGACACACAGCAAGATGGGAAAAGCAAAGCCATGGATGTTGTATGGTTATATTGGATGTGCCATTACATTAGTCTGCTGTTTTGCAGTACCAGTCAGCTGGGGAACAACTGCTAAATATGCATGGTTCTTTATCTCTTATACACTGTTAAATGGTGTATTTTATACCGCAAATAATATTGCATACTCAGCACTTACATCACTCATCACAAAGAACAGCAAAGAACGTGTACAGATGGGATCTTACCGTTTCATCTTTGCATTTTCGACAAGCCTTCTGATTCAGGCAATTACAGTCGGATTTGTCGATAAGTGTGGTGGAGACGCAGCTGCATGGAGAACTGTAGCCATTATTTATGCAATCATTGGTCTTATTGTAAATACGATTTCTGCTCTTTCTGTTAAGGAGCTTCCAGAAGAGGAACTTAACGAAGGAGAAGTAAAAAATGAAGATGAGAAGTACGGAATGGTACAGGCATTTAAGCTTCTTATCAAAAACAAATATTATATGATGATCTGTGGAACTTACATTTTACAGCAGTTATACAGTGCCATGATTGGAGCCGGTATTTATTATATGACATGGGTACTGAAGAATAAGAATCTGTTCGGACAGTTTGCGTGGGCAGTTAATATTCCTCTGATCATTGCCTTGATTTTCACACCAACCTTAGTTGGTAAGTGGAAAGGCATGTACAAACTGAACTTAAGAGGTTATATCTTAGCAGTTGTCGGTAGAGCACTTGTTGTCGTTGCCGGATATATGGGTAGTGTTCCGCTTATGATGGCATTTACAGCTCTTGCAGCATTAGGACAGGGACCTTGGCAGGGAGATATGAATGCAGTTATCGCATCCTGCTCTGAATACACTTATCTTACACAGGGAAAGAGAATTGATGGTACGATGTATTCTTGCACTTCTCTTGGTGTAAAAATCGGTGGAGGTATTGGAACTGCTGTTGTCGGTTGGATGCTTGAATTCAGCGGTTATGTTGGAACGAATGTAACACAGCCACAGTCTGCACTTAATATGATGCAGTTTATGTATCTGTGGCTTCCATTGATCTTTGATGTGTTGATCATGTTTGTGCTTTCAAGAATGAATGTAGAAGGTGCAAATAAGAAACTGAAAGCAGAAAAAGGAATTACTGCAGACGAAGTAACAGATGCATCAGACATGGATTAGAATTTGACAGGAAAAAGCGTTGTCTGATCGGTGTTCGATAGACAATGCTTTTTCCATATTACAAAACAATATAGGGGTGGTGTTTTGAAAATAGAAGAAGCAATCAAATTATTGAATGTAAATTCTTTTGATAACAAATTAACAGAATTGTACGTTGATTCGAATCGAATCCCACAGGAAAAAGAACGGTATTTGAAAGCAATCGACAGCTACAGGGCATATTTTGGTGAAGGCGAGATAGAAATATTTAGTGCACCGGGCAGAAGTGAGATAGGCGGAAACCATACGGATCACCAGCATGGGAAGTGCTGGCGGCGTCCATTAACAATGATGCAATCGCAGTTGTAAAAAAACTGGAAGAACCATTCGTGAAAGTGATGTCGGATGGTTACAGTAACCTGATTACGATTCGGCTAGATGACCTAGAGAAAAAGATTGAAGAAGAAGGAAGCACGAATGCTCTGATTCGTGGTGTGCTTGCCAAGATGAAAATGAATGGTCATCTGATCGGAGGATTTCAGGCATATGTGACCAGTGAAGTGCTGATTGGTGCAGGTCTTTCCTCCTCAGCTGCTTTTGAAACACTGATCGGGACGATTCTATCCTATATGTACAATGATGGTGAAGTTACTCCGATTGAAATTGCTAAGATTGGTCAGTATGCAGAAAATATATATTTCGGGAAACCATGCGGCTTAATGGACCAGATGGCGTGTTCAGTAGGAAGTCTGGTGCATATTGACTTTGCGGATCCGGAAAATCCGATTGTGGAACAGGTTGACTTTGATATGAACGCTTATGGGTATAGCTTATGTATTACAGACACAAAAGGGTCACATGCAGACCTGACGCCGGATTATGCGGCAATACCACAGGAAATGAAACAGGCTGCTAAGTGCTTTGGAAAAGAGTTCCTTGGCGAAGTGCCAAAAGAAGAGATTTTGAACCATATTACTTTGATACGTGAGCTGGCAGGAGATCGTGCAGCACTTCGGGCATTGCATTTTGTATGTGAAAATGAACGTGTCAAAAAGGAAGTAGATGCATTAAGAAAGGATAATTTTCCAAAATTCCTGGCGAATGTGAAAGAATCCGGAGATTCTTCTTTTAAATATCTTCAGAACGTCTATACTTGCCATGATGTACAACATCAGAACGTGTCTATTGCATTGGCACTGAGTGATGTGATATTCGGAGAAAAAGGTGTATGTAGAGTTCATGGAGGAGGATTTGCAGGAACCATACAGGCATTTATTCCAAATTATTTAGTTCCGGATTACCAGAAGGAGATGGATACAATCTTTGGAAAAGGTTCCTGTGAAGTATTAAAGATCCGTAAGTATGGTGGCATAAAAGTATTATAATCACGAAAACAAAGAAAAGGAGAAATGATCTATGAGTAGCATTTTAGTATTAGGTGGAGCTGGTTACATTGGTTCTCATACTGTGTATGAGCTGATCGAGGCAGGGGAAAATGTAGTAGTAGTAGATAACCTGGAAACAGGATTTCGTAAGGCTGTGCACCCGGATGCAAAATTTTATCAGGGAGATATCCGGGACAGGGCATTTATTGATTCTGTATTTGAAAAAGAAGATATTGATGGAGTGATTCACTTTGCTGCCAATTCGCAGGTCGGTGAGAGTATGGTAAATCCGCGCAAATATTACAATAACAACCTGTGCGGAACAGAAGTATTGCTGGAAAGTATGGTTGCACATGGCATCAACAAGATTGTATTTTCATCAACAGCAGCCACATACGGAGAACCGGAACGGATTCCGATTCTTGAAACAGACCGCACGGTTCCAACAAACTGTTATGGAGAAACAAAACTTTCCATGGAAAAGATGTTTAAATGGACTGCGAATGCCCATGATTTACGTTTTGTATCCTTACGTTATTTTAATGCATGTGGAGCACATCCAAATGGAAAGATTGGGGAAGCTCACAATCCGGAAACACACCTAATTCCACTGATCTTACAGGTGCCGAATGGAAAAAGAGAGTATATTTCTATCTTTGGAAATGACTATGAGACAAAAGATGGCACATGCGTAAGGGATTACATCCATGTAAATGATCTTGCACAGGCTCATATCCTTGCCATGGAATATTTAAGGAAAGGGAATGACAGTAATATTTTCAACTTGGGAAATGGCATTGGATTTACAGTTAAAGAAGTGGTAGAAACAGCCAGAAAAGTAACTGGACATCCAATTCCGGCAAAAGAAGAACCTAGGAGAGCGGGAGATCCGTCAACGCTGATTGCATCCAGTGAAAAAGCAAAAGATATTCTTGGATGGAAACCAAAATTTGATGATCTGGAGACGATTATTACAACAGCATGGAATTGGCATAAAAATCATCCAACTGGTTATGAAGCATAGTAGGAGGGGAGAAAGATAAAATGATTGATCAGCTGTCTTCCGATTGTAGGAGGTTCTATTTTAAGTCATGATCATTTTCAGGGTGGCGGGTATGTGTTTGCCATGGCAAAAGCACCTTATGAACTGGAATTTGAATTAGAAGGATATCCAGATGTACACGCAGGAATTGTAAAGTGGCCGATGTCAGTGATCCGTCTGCAGGGGAGAACAACGGAGAGTATTGTAGAGGTTGCAGATCATATCCTTACAAAATGGCGTGTCTATTCAGATCCGGAAGCTGATATTTTCAGTGAGACAAATGGTATGCCACACAATACAATTACGCCGATTGCAAGAATGCGTGGAAATCTGTATGAACTGGATCTGGTTTTGCGTAATAATATCACAACCGCTGATTGTCCGCTCGGACTTTTTCATCCACATGCAGAGTACCATCATATTAAAAAAGAAAATATTGGATTGATCGAAGTTATGGGACTGGCTGTATTACCTGCCAGACTGAAAAAAGAAATGGCAGAATTGGAACAGGCAATTCTCAATCATGAGGACCTGAGACAGAATGAAACAATGGCTGCTCATGCTGACTGGGCAGAGGAATGGCTGTCAAAATACGAGATTACAGACAGCAACATTCATTCTATTGTACAGAAAGAAATTGGAATTGTATTTACGAAAGTTCTTGAGGATGCAGGAGTTTATAAGAGAACAGAGGAAGGGAAAGCTGCATTCAAAAGATTTGTTAAAAGTTTATAAAAAAGGACCACTTCATTTTTGTGAAATGGTCTTAAGAAAAAATGTTCAGTTTTCACAAAATAGTCCTTTTAGTATTTATACATGGTATGGATGCTCAAAATATTCAGCGTAGAATACTAAAAGGTTGTTCAGATATTTTTTAAGATTGCTCATTTGCGATTCCTCCTTTCCTTGTTTACAAGTTGATTATAGGATAGATGAAAAAGGATTGCTTGCCAAATCGAAAGAAGATATAGACAAATGTTGCAAAGGGGAGTATTTCATGCAGTTAAAATATGTTGATACAAAAGAGGAGATCATAGCGGTAAATAAAAAGTCAAAACATATTGAGCCACATCTTCATAATGCACTGGAAATTGTTTGCATAACGAGTGGGACATTAGAGCTTGGTGTCGGGCAGGAACTTTACCATATGAAAAAAGGAGATATAGGATTTGTATTTCCAGATATTATTCATCACTATCAGGTATTGACACCCGGTGTAAATAAAGCGACTTATCTGATTGCATCGCCATTTACGATTGGTAAATTTGCAGAGATTATGCAAACCATGGCACCTGAATATCCGGTTATAAAAGCTGAAAAGGTTGAACCGGAGGTGTACAGGGTTATCAATGCGATTTTGGAAACGAAACAGTCTGATATCATTGTTGCACAGGCGTATCTTCAAATTGTGTTAGCACGTTGCGTAGGGAAACTGAATCTGGTAGAAAAGAGTCATGTGGGGAGCAAAGATCTTATCTATCAGACGGTTTCCTATATATCAGCAAATTTCAAGAAAAAGTTATCATTGGAAGAAATGGCAAAAGATCTGGGTGTTAGTAAATATGTCTTATCCAGACTCTTTTCCAAAACCTTCCACAGAAATTTCAACCAGTATCTTAATGATGCAAGACTTAACTATGCATGTCATCGCTTGGAAAATACGAGCGATTCTATTACAAATATTTGCCTGGACAGTGGATTTGAAAGTCAGAGGACATTTAACCGGGTATTTAAGGAAAGATATAAAATATCGCCGAGTGACTATCGGAGTACATGTCTGAAAGATATGTTGTCATAACATATAGATT
>NZ_JAFBIZ010000091.1 GCF_021531995.1 Faecalicatena contorta | reverse complement strand
ACCATCAAGATTATTAAAAAATAACGCACTAAAAATCATCATTTATGAATGAGTATAAAGAAAAAGGATTCATCGTACAGTAAGACTGCCAAATTTCTATGAGGACGTAGATTTGTTAGACAGTCTGACGCACGGTGGTGTGAGAGGACGGCGGTTGAGCACCGCCTCCTACTCGATTTTATCATAGATCTTGATTATTTCTGCTGACTGGCTGCGATTTTCAGAGCTTTTGCCAGCTGGTCCGGACAGGAAGTGGTCTTGTATCCACAGGTGATTCCTTCCATGCGGGAGATGGCTTCCTGCACGTTCATGCCTTTTACCAGGCTGGAGATGCCTTTGGTGTTGCCGTTACAGCCGCCGATAAATTCTACGTTTTTGATGGTGTCTCCGTCGAGCTCAACGCGAATGAGCTGAGAGCAGACGCCGGTTGGTCTATAATCCATGTGATGATCCTCCTTTGTTTGTAATGCTTGGTGCTTTCGTGTTTGTCACAATGTCAATATGCATTATAGCAGAGAATGAAAAGGTTTTCCAGAGAAATTCATTAGTTGTCACCAGTCGTTTTTTCGTCTATAATTGAGCTATGATTGTGAGATAAGGAGGATTCGGATAGATGATAGGTATTATAGGAGCGATGGAGGAAGAAGTCGTATCTCTGAAAGAGGAAATGGATGTCCGGGAGATTGTTGAGAAGGCCGGTATGATGTTTTGTAAGGGGACATTGTGCGGTAAAGAGGTAGTCGTTGTAAGAAGTGGGGTTGGAAAGGTCAATGCAGGAATCTGTGCACAGATTCTGGTAGATCTTTTCCAGGTGGATCTGCTGATCAATACCGGTATTGCAGGATCACTGGATGCAAGAATCGATATTGGAGATATGGTTATTTCAACAGATGCGCTTCAGCATGACATGGATGCATCCGTATTTGGAGATCCGATCGGTCAGATCCCAAGACTGGATACGTTTTCATTTCCGGCGGATGAAGCGCTTGTAAGAAAGGCGATTCGGGCAAATGAAAAGGCGAATCCGGATATTCATACATTTACGGGAAGGATCGCAAGTGGAGATCAGTTCATCTCTTCCAAAGAGGTGAAGGATCGGATCGTAGAGAATTTCCATCCGCTGTGTGTGGAGATGGAAGGTGCGGCGATCGCGCAGGCAGCATACCTGAACAAAGTTTCGTATGTCATAATTCGTGCCATTTCGGACAAAGCTGACAACAGTGCGTGCATGGATTATCCAACGTTTGAAAAGAAGGCAATCGCCCACAGTGTAAGGCTTATGAAAGAACTTCTGTTGATGATCTGATAAAAAAGAAGAAAACAAAAGATGTAAAATATTACAGGATCTGCCGGTATTCTACAGGAATGATGCAGAATCTGTAGAACGGTTTTTGAGCTCTCCTTTGGAATTTCAAGTATAATTCAAAGCAAAAGGAGGGCTTTTATTATGTTAAAAATGTTAGTAGACAAACATGTATTGTTTGTGCTCATGGGAATCCTGACTATTTTGGGAGTGGTAAGTAAGTGTATTGCAAATGTAACTTTGAACCGGCTGGTGCGTGCTGCGGGAAATATGAATAAAACGACGCATCCGTTTATACGGCTGGTGCGTGCGAAATTTGAGCATGCCTGTATGGTCAGTGATAAAGTGGAAAATGTCGGGGTGTTTGTGGACAAGTTTCTGTATGAGTACAAAACGATGGGTATGCGTCTGTACAGCTGGCGCAGAGCGGAAAAGATTTCCGCTGGATTGTGTCTTCTTACAGGCGTATCCGGCGCATTTCTGGAATATCAGGTTCATGGAATGTCGGACGCAGTGATCAGAACAGGGGCAGCAGGAGGGATCCTTGCGGTGTTGATCTATCTGCTTCACCTGACAACGGATGAGGAGTATCGCCTTCGGGCAGCGAAGAATTATATGGTGGATTATCTGGAAAATGTGTGTCTTCACAAGTATGAGAAGGCGAATCAAAAGGAGTTGAAAGTAATGACTCCGGATATGCCGGCGGCAGAGTTTGGAGTTATGCCGGAAGAAGAGGTTCAAAAATTGCCGGAACCGGAACCTGTGGCTGTGAAGGAGACATCTCCTGTGAAACCGCTGGTTACGGAGATACAGCAGGAAGATGTCCAGAAAAAAGAAGGAAGAGATTTCAGAAAATCTGCAGAAAAACAGGAAGTGAAAGATCAGGAACGGGACGTACTTATCCGGCAGATTCTGGAGGAGTTTATGGCTTGATTAAACTATCTCGATTTGATAAAATATCAATGATATGTTTTTATACAATATACAGTTAAGAAGAGCATTATTTTGAACAAAAAGATAACAGCCAGGAGCAGCAATGAGCACTTTATACGAGAAATTAAGAACATACAGCCATTCTGATTATTATGGTTTTCATATGCCGGGGCATAAGCGCAACCTGGATCTCATGCCGGGAACTTCGCCGTATGCGATTGATATTACGGAGATAGACGGATTTGATGATCTGCATCATGCAGAGGGAATTCTTCTGGAGGCGCAAAGACGTGCCGCTGAGGTTTATCATGCGGAAGAGACCCATTTCCTTATTAATGGAAGTACGGTAGGGATTCTCAGTGCTATTGCCGGTGTAACACAAAAGGGAGATACGATACTTGTGGCAAGGAATTGCCACAAGTCTGTGTATCATGCGATCTACATGAACGAGCTGAATCCGGTATACTTATATCCACGTTTTGATGAGAGGGTTCAGTTGAATACCGAAATATCTGCAGAGGATGTGCAGAGAGCCCTGAAAGGGCACCCACAGATCCGGGCGGTTGTGATTGTATCACCGACATACGATGGAGTTGTGTCGGATGTGGCTGCGATTGCGGCAGTGGTACATGAAAAAGGACTGCCTCTGATTGTGGATGAAGCACATGGGGCTCATTTTGGTTTTCATGAGGCATTTCCGGTCAGGGCTAATGAACTTGGTGCAGATATTGTGATCAACAGTCTTCATAAAACATTGCCGGCTTTGACGCAGACGGCTCTTTTGCATATAAACGGAACGATTGCAGACCGGGAAAGAGTGCGTAGATATCTGGACATGCTGCAGAGCAGCAGTCCTTCCTATGTTCTGATGGCGGGAATTGATGCCTGTGTGGAGCTGATATCCCGGGGACAGGAAGTAATCTTTCCTCCATATGTAAAGCGGCTGAGAGAACTTCGCGACAGACTGCAGACACTGGAGCATCTGAATCTGGTGGAAACAGAACATTATGATATTTCAAAGATTGTGATCTCTGTAAGGAATGCGGATATAACAAGTCACGAATTGTATCGAATGCTTCTGAATGATTATCATCTTCAGATGGAAATGGTTGCCGGAACATATGTGCTTGCGATGACCAGCGTAGGAGATACGGATGAAGGAATCGGTCGGCTTGCGGAGGCGGTTCTGGAGCTCGATCAAAAATGCGGACGCAGAGCAGAGACGTTGCGGTATCCGCTTAATGGAAGGCAGCCGGTACTTCCGAAAGTATACGGAAGTGCAGAACTTGAAAGATGTATAAAAACGGCGGAAAGAAAGACGATAAAAACAGTTTCCTGGGGACAGAGTGCAGGCTGCATCTCCATGGAATCGGCATATCTGTACCCTCCGGGAAGTCCGCTTATCGTGCCGGGAGAGCGAATTACAAAAGAGGCGGTTGATCTGCTTGAATGGTACAGAGACAATGAATTTGTCATAGAGGGTCTGAAAATGAATGATTGCATAGAGGTGTGGACAGATGGGTAAGATATATTATATGATGGGAAAAAGTTCTTCGGGAAAAGATACCATATATAAAGAGCTGCTTGAAAGGATGCCGATGCTTGGAACCCTGATACTGTACACAACCAGACCGAAAAGAGAAGGGGAACAGAATGGAGTGGAATATTTCTTCATATCTGACGAAGAGATGGAGATTTTTCGACGAGAAGGAAAGATTATTGAACTTCGTACATATCATACCGTGTACGGTGACTGGAAATATGCTACAATAGATGATGGGCAGATGAATCTGGACGATTCTGATTATCTGATGATCGGGACTCTGGAGTCGTACTGTAAGACAAAAGCATATTATGGGGAAGAGCATCTGATACCGATATATATAGAGGTGGAAGATGGAGAGAGACTGCTCCGGGCGATCAAAAGGGAGCAGCAGCAGGATGCTCCGGGATATGCAGAAGTCTGTAGAAGATTTCTGGCAGATCAGCAGGATTTTTCAGAGGATCATCTGAGAGAAGCCGGAATTACAAAACGATACAACAACGATGATAAGATACGATGTATAGAAGAGATCATAGGAGAGATACAACATGGGAAGCTTTAAAGACGTGGTTGGTCACAAAGACATAATTAATTATATCAGAAATGCAGTTTTGAATGACAAGGTATCGCATGCTTATATATTAAACGGTGAGAGAGGTTCTGGAAAAAAACTGCTTGCAAATCTGTTTGCAATGACACTCTTGTGTGAACAGGGCGGGCAGGATCCATGTAATCGATGCCACTCCTGCAAGCAGGCAGAGAGCGGCAATCATCCGGATATCATCCGTGTGACGCATGAGAAGCCAAACAGTATCAGTGTAGATGATATTCGTACGCAGGTGAATAATACGGTAGATATCAAGCCGTATCAGGGGCCGTATAAAGTATACATTATTCCACAGGCAGACCTGATGACACCACAGGCACAGAATGCACTGTTAAAAACGATCGAGGAACCGCCGGCGTATGCGGTATTTCTCCTGCTTACAGAGAATGCGGAGACGCTTCTTGCGACGATCAATTCCAGGTGTGTTATGCTGAAACTTCGCAATATCAAGGACACGCTGATCAAAAGATATCTGATGGAGAACCTTCAGATCCCGGATTATAAAGCGGATGTGTGTACTGCATTTGCGCAGGGAAATATGGGTCGTGCCATTATGCTTGCCAATTCCGAGCATTTCAATGAGATCAGGGAAGAAGCAGTTCAGCTGCTGAAATATATTCATGAGATGGAATTGAATGAGATTGTAAGTGCTGTAAAGAATATTACAGTGTATAAATTAGAAATTGTGGATTATCTGGATATCATTATGATCTGGTATCGGGATGTCCTGTTATATAAAGCAACCAAAGATGTCGATAAAGTCGTGTTTAAAGACCAGATGACTTATATTAAAGAACAGGCAAGAAAGAGCTCCTATGAGGGGATTGAACTGATCCTTAAGAGCCTTGAGAATGCAAAGAGCAGGTTAAGGGCCAATGTAAACTTTGACCTGGTTATGGAGCTTCTGTTCCTGACGATAAAGGAGAATTAATCATATGACAAGAGTAATAGGTGTGAGATTCAGACCTGCGGGCAAGATCTATTTCTTTGCCCCGGGAAAGCTGGACATTAAGACAGGTGATAAAGTAATCGTAGAGACTGCAAGAGGCGTAGAATATGGTTCTGTTGTTACAGGACCGAAGGATGTGGAAGATGAACGGATTACACCGCCGCTCAAATCAGTCATCCGGATCGCTACGGCAGAGGACGAGAAAAAGGAAGAAAAAAACAGGGAAAAAGAGAAGGAAGCATTTAAGATCTGCCTGGAAAAGATTCACAAGCATGGTCTGGAGATGAAACTGATCGATGCAGAGTATACATTTGACAATAATAAAGTATTGTTTTACTTTACGGCAGACGGAAGAATTGATTTCCGTGAACTGGTAAAGGATCTTGCAAGTGTATTTCGTACCAGAATTGAACTTCGGCAGATCGGAGTACGTGATGAGACAAAGATTCGTGGAGGAATCGGAATCTGTGGGCGTCCATTGTGCTGCCATACGTATCTGTCAGAATTTGCGCCGGTATCGATCAAGATGGCCAAGGAACAGAATCTGTCTCTGAATCCGACGAAGATATCAGGGGTATGTGGAAGGCTGATGTGTTGTCTGACGAATGAGGAAGAGACGTATGAAGAGCTGAACAGTCATCTGCCGACGACAGGTGATCATGTAACAACTCCGGAGGGGCTTAAGGGGGATGTTCATTCGGTCAATGTTCTGCGTCAGCTGGTCAAGGTTATTGTGACGCTGGATAATGATGAGAAGGAAATCCGCGAATATAAGGCCTCTGAACTTAAATTTAAGTCCAGAAGAAAGAAAAAAGATGTAAAACTGACAAAAGAAGAGCTTAAGGAACTGAAGGCGTTAGAGGAGAAGAATGGAGCGTCAAAATTAGATGATGAATAGAACGTCCGGAAGAGACAGGAAAATATACCTGAAAGAAGAAGAACGTCTGGATGATCTGCAGATCAAAGGATATGAGATTATTCAAAGTCCGGGGAGATTCTGTTTTGGTATGGATGCTGTGCTGCTGTCTTCATTTGCAAAAGTAAAAAAGAATGAAAAAGCGCTGGATCTGGGCACCGGGACGGGAATCCTTCCGATACTTCTTGAGGCAAAAAATCAGGGCCTGCATTATACAGGACTGGAAATTCAGGAAGAAAGCGCGAAGATGGCAAGAAGAAGCGTAAGCTATAATGAACTGGACGATAAGATTGCTATCGTTATAGGAGATATTAAAGAGGCAGCCTCTATATTCGGAGCGGCCTCTTTTGAGGTCATTACGACGAATCCGCCGTATATGATCGGAGATCATGGATTGAAGAATCAGAATGAAGCTCTGTATATTGCCCGGCATGAGGTGCTGTGTACATTAGACGATATCTTAAGAGAGAGCACAAAGATACTGAAAGTAAAAGGAAGATTCTACATGGTACACCGTCCATTCCGTCTGCCGGAGATCATGACGAAGATGTGTGCATACGGAATTGAGCCGAAGCGCATGCGTCTTGTGTACCCCTATGAGGATAAAGAACCCAACATGGTTCTGATTGAGGGGATGAAGGGCGGCAATCCGAGAATGCAGGTGGAACCACCTCTGATCGTATATCGCAAAGATGGAACCTATACAGAAGAATTATTGAAGATGTATACAACATTTCAGTAGGAGGAATATTATGCCGGGTACATTATATTTATGCGCGACACCAATCGGGAATCTGGAAGATATGACGTTTCGTGCAGTTCGGATATTAAAGGAAGTGGATCTGATCGCAGCGGAAGATACGCGCAACAGCATGAAACTGCTGAACCATTTTGAAATCAAGACGCCGATGACCAGTTATCACGAATATAATAAGATTGAAAAGGGGCATAAGCTGGTAGAGCGACTGCTGGAGGGGCAGGATATTGCACTGATTACAGATGCCGGTATGCCGGGAATCTCTGATCCGGGAGAGGAACTGGTGAGCATGTGTCAGGAGGCAGGTGTGCCGGTAACGGCAGTGCCGGGTGCATGTGCCTGTGTGACTGCACTTACGATATCAGGGCTTCCCACCAGGAGATTCGCATTTGAGGCATTTCTTCCGACTGATAAAAAGGAACGGCAGATAATTCTTGACGAATTAAAAGATGAGACAAGGACGATGGTGATCTATGAGGCACCGCATCGTCTCAGAAAAACGCTTTTGCTTTTGGGAGAGGCCCTTGGAAACCGCAGAATCAGCATCTGCAGGGAATTGACCAAAAAGCATGAAACGGTATATGCGACAACAATAGAAGAAGCGTGTGCCTATTACGAGACACAGGAGCCGAAAGGGGAATGTGTGATGGTTATAGAGGGAAAGAGCAGAGAAGAAATTCGCAGGGAAGAAAGAGCCGGATGGGAAAAAATGAGTATTCCAGAACACATGGAACATTATATGAGTCAGGGGATGGATAAAAAGACGGCGATGAAGCAGGTGGCAAAGGACCGGGGGGTAGGAAAAAGGGATATCTATCAGGCGCTGTTAGAGGAGTAACGCTGGTTCATGCAAGTCTGTCACAGTGTCTTGGTCAACTTGTATAGAATTTTTGAAAAAAATTGTTCAACTTGGGTATACCCTCGGTTGAACTTTTTTTATATACTGTATAGCAGAACGAAACAGATGGCGTTAATACGTAATGATTTATATTAGGAGGAACAGGAACAATGGCAAGTTTATCACTGAAGCACATTAACAAAACATATCCAAACGGATTTGAAGCGGTTAAAGATTTCAACCTTGAAATTCAAGATAAAGAATTTATCATCTTCGTAGGACCATCAGGATGTGGAAAATCTACAACACTTCGTATGGTTGCAGGTCTGGAAGAGATTTCTTCCGGTGAACTGAAGATTGGAGATAAGGTTGTAAATGACGTAGAACCAAAGGACAGAGATATCGCAATGGTATTCCAGAACTACGCTCTGTATCCACATATGACAGTATACGATAACATGGCATTTGGTCTGAAGTTAAGAAAAGTACCAAAGGATGAGATCGATAAGATGGTTCGTGAAGCCGCTAAGATTCTGGATTTGGAACCATTGTTGGATCGTAAGCCAAAGGCTTTGTCAGGTGGACAGAGACAGCGTGTTGCTATGGGACGTGCTATCGTACGTAATCCTAAGGTATTCCTTATGGATGAGCCTCTTTCAAACCTGGATGCAAAACTTCGTGGACAGATGCGTGTTGAGATCTCCAGATTACATCAGAGATTAGGTACAACAATTATCTACGTTACACATGACCAGACAGAAGCTATGACACTGGGAACCAGAATCGTAGTTATGAATGCTGGTGTTGTTCAGCAGGTAGATACACCTCAGACACTGTATGATCGTCCGTGCAACCTGTTCGTTGCAGGATTCATCGGATCTCCACAGATGAACTTTGTAGATGCAACATGTAAGGTTGTTGGCGACAAGGTATACCTGGTAGCAGGACCTTCAGAGATCGAACTTCCACCAGCAAAAGCTAAGAAGCTGATCGAAGGCGGATATGCAGGAAAGACAGTTGTACTTGGAATTCGTCCAGAGGATGTACATGATGAGCAGATGTTCATCGAAGCATCTCCGAATACTGTAATCGAAGCTAAGATCCGTGTATACGAAATGCTTGGTGCAGAAGTATTCTTATACTTCGATTATGAAGGATCCAGCATGACAGCCAGAGTTGATCCTAGAACATCCGCAAGAACAGGTGATACTGTTAAATTTGCACTGGATGCTGAAAAGATTCATGTATTTGACAAAGAGACAGAACTTACAATTACAAACTAAGATATATGCAATGAGGCCAGACGCAGATGCGTCTGGCCTTTTCGGTGTATAGACGGAACCGGATTCCGAAAACACAGGGCTGGCAATTTTTTCTTGTCGTATAAATTTTATCTGGTATAATGTATGCATAGCATTCGTAAAAGTTATGGAATGTGACATAGAGAACAGGAGGTTGGAACGTGTTATCGAATCAAATACTGCATAAGGCGCTGCAGGATATTAAGAATATCGCTGGATGTGATTGCGCGGTCTGGGATGCAGAAGGGATCTGTGTGGTCATGACCAGTGAAAAGATGACGGAGTACAGCAACAGTGCTGCTGAAGCCTGGGAGAAAGCCGGAACGATAGAAGAGCTGATTCGGGAAGATCTGGGAATGTTTCCGGTTTATGATGATGATGAGCTGGTCTATGTACTGGGGCTTAAAGGAGCCGGTGCACAGACACAGATGGCGGGAAGAATGGGAGCCAGTCAGATCAGGAACCTTCTGTTTGCGTACAAGGAAAGAATGGATAAGAATCGATTTATTCAGAACCTGCTGCTGGACAATCTGCTGCTGGTTGACATTTATAATCAGGCCAAAAAAATGAAGGTTCCGGTGGAGGCAAGAAGAACGGTATTTGTAGTGGAGCCTAAAAATGAAGAAGACAGTCTGGTTCTGGAAACGTTAAAAGGATTATATGCAGTCGGAACAAAGGATTTTGTTACGGCTGTTGATGAGGGACATACGATTATCGTGAAATCGCTTCAGCCAACAGATGGATACCCGCAGCTGCATCAGATGGCTAGAGAACTTGTGGATACCTTGAATGCAGAAGCAATGGTAAGCGTCAGGGTTGCTTTTGGCACGATTGTTGATGAGCTGAAAGATGTATCCAAATCTTATAAAGAAGCGGATATGGCACTTGAAGTAGGAAGAGTATTCTATACAGAGAAGAAGATTCTGGCATATAATGAACTGGGAATCGGAAGACTGATCCACCAGCTTCCGTCTTCGCTTTGTGAGATGTTCCTGAAAGAAGTATTTGAAGGCGGAGAAGTGAATCATTTTGAAGAGGAAGAACTGACAACCGTATATACTTTTTTTGACAACAATCTGAATATATCTGAGACGGCAAGAAGATTATATGTTCATCGGAATACGCTGGTATACAGGTTGGAAAAGATTCAGAAAAAAACGGGATTAGATGTCAGAGTGTTTGAAGATGCATTGACATTTAAGATAGCCATGATGGTGGCAGATCACATGAAATATATGAAAGATTAGGAGGAGACAAGACATGGTGAAATTATACGACAAGGGAGTCTATCTGCTGAATGGAACAGAAATTGTTGAATGTCCGCAGGAGGTTGCTGCGAAAACAGGAAAAGAAGTGTCACAGGAGGAAGCAGCGAAGAATACGATGGCATATCATATTCTGGCGGACCACAATACTTCCGGTAACATGGAAAGATTACAGATTAAGTTTGACAAACTGACTTCTCATGATATTACATTTGTAGGGATTATCCAGACGGCGAGAGCATCAGGATTAGAGAAATTTCCAATTCCATATGTGCTGACAAACTGTCACAACTCTCTGTGTGCGGTTGGCGGAACCATTAATGAAGATGATCACATGTTTGGTCTTACCTGTGCGAAAAAATATGGCGGAATCTATGTTCCTCCGCACCAGGCAGTCATTCACCAGTTTGCACGCGAGATGCTTGCGGGAGGCGGCAAGATGATTCTGGGTTCTGACAGTCATACCCGCTATGGTGCACTTGGTACAATGGCGATGGGCGAAGGCGGTCCGGAGCTTGTAAAACAGCTGTTGAATAAGACCTATGATATCAAGATGCCAGGGGTAGTGGGAATCTATCTTGACGGCGAGCCAATGAAGGGTGTCGGCCCGCAGGATGTCGCACTCGCAATTATTGGGGCAACGTTTAAAAACGGTTATGTGAATAATAAGGTTATGGAATTTGTGGGTCCGGGCGTTGGTAAACTGAGTGCGGACTTCCGTATTGGTATTGATGTTATGACAACAGAGACTACCTGTCTGTCTTCTATCTGGAAAACGGACGAGAAGATTCAGGAATTCTATGAGATTCACGGAAGAGCAGAAGATTATAAAGAGCTGAATCCTGGAGCAGTTACTTATTATGATGGCATGGTATATGTCGACTTAAGTGAGATCAGGCCGATGATCGCGATGCCGTTCCATCCGTCTAATGTATATACTATAGATGAGGTAAATGCAAATCTGGAGGATATTCTTCATGATGTAGAGCAGAAAGCGCTGGTAAGTCTGGATGGAGCAGTTGATTATTCCCTGCAGAGTAAGGTAGTAAATGGAAAATTATATGTGGATCAGGGAATCATTGCGGGATGTGCCGGTGGTGGATTTGAGAATATCTGTGCGGCAGCAGATATTATTAAGGGACACTATATTGGCTCTGATGAATTTACCTTCAGTGTATATCCGGCAAGTACACCGGTCTATATGGAACTGGTGAAGAACGGAGCGGTTGCGGATCTGATGGAAGCGGGAACAATTGTGAAAACTGCATTCTGCGGACCTTGCTTTGGGGCAGGAGATACACCGGCCAACAATGCTTTTTCTATTCGCCATTCAACACGTAACTTCCCGAACCGTGAAGGATCCAAGCTGCAGAGCGGACAGATTGCATCTGTTGCACTTATGGATGCACGTTCTATTGCGGCAACTGCTGCGAATAAAGGCTTCCTCACACCTGCAACAGCAATGGATGTAGAATATAAAGGACGCAAATATCATTTTGATCAGAATATCTATGCCAACCGTGTATTTGACAGTAAGGGTGTGGCTGATCCGTCTGTTGAGATCAAATTTGGTCCGAATATCAAGGACTGGCCGGCAATGCCGGCGCTGGCAGAGAATCTGCTTCTGAAAGTCGTATCTGAGATTCACGATCCGGTAACGACAACGGATGAATTGATTCCTTCCGGAGAGACATCTTCTTATCGCTCTAATCCTCTGGGATTGGCAGAATTCGCATTGTCCAGAAAAGATCCGGCATATGTAGGACGTGCAAAAGAAGTTCAGAAAGCGGAAAAAGCAATTGAAGCAGGGCAGTGTCCGCTGGAGGTTCTGGAAGAGCTGAAGCCGGTTATGGAAAAAGTAAATGCGGTTTATCCGGAGATCGGAAAGGGTAATCTGGGAATCGGAAGTACCATTTTTGCTGTAAAACCAGGCGACGGTTCCGCAAGAGAGCAGGCGGCTTCCTGCCAGAAAGTGCTTGGTGGATGGGCAAATATTGCCAATGAATACGCAACAAAAAGATATCGCTCTAATCTGATCAACTGGGGAATGCTTCCATTTATTACAGAGGAAGATCATGAGCATCTGAGTTTCAAAAACGGAGACTACATCCTTGTGCCTGAGATCAGAAAAGCAGTGGAAGCAAAAGTATCCGAGATCAATGCATATGTGGTTGGAGATGAACTGAAAGAAATCAAATTAAAACTTGGTGATATGACGGATGCAGAGAGAGAGATTATCTTAAAAGGATGTCTGATCAATTATTACAGAGGATAAAGGATAACATTAGGGCTGCGATAAAAGCATCGCAGCCTTTTTT
>NZ_JAFBIZ010000090.1 GCF_021531995.1 Faecalicatena contorta | reverse complement strand
GTTCCGGATCATCCAAGGCCGTTTCAATAAAAGCTGTATGGTAAATTATTTTATTTCTAATATCACTTATTTTTGACTTTATATTTCCTTTTAACTGATTTACAGAACTTTGCAGTGCATATTCATTTTTGGACATGATCATATCACCAACTGCTTCTGCCTGCGACAAATCAATTCTTCCATTCAAAAAAGCTCTTTTAGTAAATTCACCTGGTTCTGCCGGAACAGCCCCATTTTGAATCAATATTTCCAAAATACGTTTTACAATATATACACCGCCATGACAGTTTATTTCTACCGTGTCTTCGCCAGTGTAACTGTGCGGACCTCGCATCAGCATAACCAGCACTTCATCTATCGTCTCTTCATGATCTGTAATATATCCGTAATGAATTGTATGTGATTTTTGATCTGATAATTTTTTTCCTTTATAAATTTTATCTGCAATCTCAAAAGAATCCGGACCACTCATTCTCACGATTCCAATTCCAGAATTACTCATGGCTGTAGATATCGCAGCAATCGTAGAATTATAATGATTCCTCATATCCATGCTCCTTTCAGAAAAAAAATGAACTGTTTCATAATAATCAGTTGCCTATCTGTATTATGTAACAGTCCATTTTACTCATTAACGATTATTTCTGTTGCGAACCAGAGTTACAACAACTCTTCTGTATGGCTCTTCTCCTTCACTATGTGTGGACACTGCAGGGTCTGCCTGAAGTGCAGAGTGAATAATTCTTCTTTCATATGGATTCATTGGTTCCAGAGATACAGTTCTTCTTGTTCTCTTTACCTTAGCTGCAATATTATTAGCAAGATTTTCAAGAGTCTCTTTTCTTCGTCTCCGATAATCTTCGGTGTCTAATTTTACTCTCACATAACCATCCTGCATCTTATTGGCTACCCTGTTGGTAAGATACTGAAGTGAATCCAGTGTCTGTCCACGTTTTCCAATCAGAATTCCCATATTGCTTCCTTCCATATCAATAGAAAGGGCACCTTCTTCATCTATCGTAGATGTAACTTTTACATCCGTCATATCCATCGCATTCAATACATCATAGATAAATTTTTCACAGGTCTCAATTGTCTGCTGTTCTACTTTTACAAGCTCAGTCTCTTTTTTCTCAGGAACATCTGCCTCTTTGACCGGCGCTTCTTCAACCTTTGCCTTTTCTTCTTTCACAGGTTTAACCGTTTCTTCTCTTACAGGCTTTTCAGCCTTTCTTTCCGGTCTTTTCTTTTTTTCTTTCCATTCTTTTGCCGGTTTTGCAGGAGCTTTTTCTTTCTTTACTTCTTTGATCGTCTCCTCTTTTATAATTTCTTCTACCGGCTTTTCTTCAACTTTTCTGCGAGCCTTTATTACTGCCTGTTTCATTCCGATTCCAAGAAATCCGGCACTGCCTTTTTCAACCACTATATAATCCAGGCGATCACTCGTTACACCTAACTGGATCAATGCTTCTGTAATTGCATCGTCTAAATTTTTCGCCGATACAGTAATGTACTCTTCCATAACAGATGCCCCCTAATTATTTTCATTAAACTTCTTAACCATATTTGCTTTTGAAGCAAGGCTTCCTGCTTTTGCATTCTCAGCGTTTTTCTTTGCCTGCTCAACTTTTGCTTCTCTTTCTTTATCAGACATGGATGACTTTCCACTTCTTGCAGAATCTTTGATACTCTTTGCATTTGCCTGAGCCATTGCATTGATTCTCTCTGCTTTTTCTCCACGCTTCTGACGCTTCTCAGCAGCTTTTTCTTTATTCTTCTCAAGGATTTCTTCCACAGAAATACTCTTCAGATGTCTGTTGATCAATAACTGCTGGAAACATCTTACAAGAGCACTGACAATCCAGTACAGACCGATACCTGTTGGAAGTGTAAATACCATGAACACAGAAAACAACGGCATTGTAACATTCATCGTATTCATCGTGCTTGCCATCGGATTGTCTTTATCCATCTGCTGTCCGGACACAGCCTGTGACAGTTTAATACTCAGATACTGTGTCAAACCGGAAAGTATCGGAAGTACAATTGCTGTAATAATGATGATTGCCGGTGCAAATCCATAATCTCCACTGTTCTTGATCATCGCCATAGGCGCGATCGTAAGATCAGGAATTGTAAGGAATGTATTTACAGCATCCGGAGCTGTCTTAATAGCCGGAACATAATCTTTAATACTATAGATAACCGGATATAAAGCAAACAACAACGGCATCTGAATCAACATCGGCAGACATCCTGCAGTCATGGAAGTACCATACTTATCATATACCTGCTGAATCTCTTCCTGCTGCTTCATCATAGAAGCTTCATCACGTTTATTCTTGTACTTCTTCTGAATTGCCTGAATCTCAGGATTCATAACGGAAGACATCTTCGAAGTTCTCTGCTGCTTCAAGGTAAGAGGAAGCATCAATGTATATACAAATAAAGTATATAAAATGATAGATAATCCTACCAGTCCTGCGTCACTTGGCAATACGTTGTCCAGAAAAATGTAGATAAAGTTCATTACTTTACCTAACAGCCAGCACAACTGTCCTACAATCGGCCAGTTAGCTGCAGTCAATAAACTTGGTACCATAGCTTTTTCCTCCATATGTAGTTGTAAATCTTTTAAGGAACAGGGTCGTACCCTCCCATGGTAAACGGATTACAACGCAATATCCTTCTCAGTGCAAGATATCCGCCTTTGATAGCCCCGTACTTTTCAATTGCTTCTATTGCATACTGTGAACAGGTAGGGTAAAACTTACAGGTGGATCCTCCTTTTAATGGAGAAAGATATTTTTGATAGAATCTGATGCCTTTTAACAGAATTCTTTTCATAATACATTACCACTTAATCTATAATTTCATGAAGATGACCCAGATGGAGCATTGCGCTGACAATATCTTTATACTCTTTTTCTTTAGCGCCTATTCTTGCTATCACAACTATATCATATCCACATCTGAATCGTTCTTCCTGCAATCTATAGCTTTCTCTGATTAATCGTGTCAATCTGTGACGTACTATACTGTTTCCTACTTTTTTGCTTACAGATATTCCCAATCTGTTCTGATTTGTCTGATTTTCCAATATATACATAACAAGATACTTATTTGCATAAGACTTTCCATTCTTATATACATTTTGAAAATCGTTATTTTTTTTCAGTGATTCGGAATATTTCATTGCCTGTTTCTCCTAATTTTCAGAGAAGAAAAGGCCACATACATGCGGCCTACGCTGATAATTTCTTTCTTCCCTTTGCTCTTCTGCTTGCAAGTACTTTTCTTCCACCTGCTGTGCTCATTCTTGATCTGAAGCCATGTACTTTAGCTCTCTGTCTCTTTTTTGGCTGGAATGTCATTTTCATAGATATCCACCTCCTCATATTTTTCAAGGGATTATATCCCGATTTTTGCTTAAGACATCAATCCTAATTATATTCAAAAAATGCCCATACGTCAAGCAAAACCTGGATTTTTATAAATTAATTTATCCACAAAATGTGGAAAACATGTGGAAATTAAGTGGAAAACATGTGAATATTATAATATGTTTTCATTTTTTTCTTTAATATAGGCACTTTCGTCATGTGTATAAAGTTATCCACAAGGATTAAAGATTGCTTAAATTACCATTTTGATGTAGAATAAAGAAGAGTGGGTTTATATGTAAAAATCCATGAATCAGATAGATTAGGAGTTTGTTGTAATGAATATAGTGAAGGAAAAATGGCCAGAAATTATTGAGCATCTCAGGGTAGAACACGAATTATCCAATGTATCTTTTAATACATGGATACAGCCTTTAAAAGTATACGATGTCATAGATAATACCATATTTATATTAGTCAATATGAATGCAAGTGTCGAATATATTGAAAAAAAATATCTTCTTCCACTAAAAGTATGCATTGCTGAAATAACAGGTATTGAATATGAGGTTGTATTTATATCTGAAGATGATGACAAGTTAAACGAAATTCAGAATATGGCCATTGAAGCCACACAAAAGAAACGTACCAAATCTGCTGCTGAAAAAGCAGGCTTGAATCCCAAATACACTTTTGACACTTTTGTAGTAGGTGGAAATAATAACTTCGCTCACGCTGCTTCACTGGCCGTTGCAGAATCTCCCGGGGAAGTATACAATCCCCTCTTCTTATATGGAGGAGTTGGACTTGGAAAAACGCATCTGATGCATTCCATCGCTCACTTCATATTGGACAAGAACCCAAAAAAGAATGTTCTGTACGTTACCAGTGAGACATTCACCAATGACCTGATCGAAGCATTAAAGAACGGTAAAACCGCAGGAAATGAATCTGCGATGTCGAAATTTCGTGATAAATATCGAAACAACGACGTACTTCTGATCGACGATATACAATTTATAATAGGAAAAGAAAGTACACAGGAAGAGTTCTTCCATACGTTTAATCACCTTCATACATCCGGAAAACAGATCATTATCTCCAGTGATAAGCCTCCAAAAGACATCGAAACGCTCGAGGCCAGACTTCGAACCCGTTTTGAGTGGGGACTCATTGCAGATATCTCTTCTCCGAATTATGAGACTCGTATGGCTATTCTTCAGAAAAAGATCGAACTTGATAATCTTGAAAAATATAATATTCCGAATGATGTTCTGGAATACATTGCGACGAATGTCAAAACCAACATTCGTGAGCTTGAGGGATCTTTGAACAAGCTGATTGCTTTATTTAAGCTGAATAACAACGGACCAATTGACATCACGCTTGCCGCAGAAGCCTTAAAAGACATTATTTCTTCTGAAAATAAGAGAGAAGTAACTCCTGAATTAATACTGGATATTGTATCCGAACATTTTGGAGTATCTTTATCTGATTTGAAAAGCAATAAAAGAAATGCAGAGATCGTGTATCCACGTCAGATAGCCATGTATCTGATCCGTAATATGACAGATACTTCTCTGAAAGCAATCGGTGTCATGCTTGGAGGAAAGGATCATTCTACGATTAAGCATGGAATTGAAAAAATTGATTCAGAACTGTCAACTGATGAAACATTGTCTAATACCATCGGAATTATTAAGAAAAAAATTAATCCGGCATAATGTGAATAACTATGTGGACAAGTATAGAATAAGATATGGAAAACTCTTGGAAAACTTTTTTCCCTGAAACAAAAATATGAATAAGTTAAAGTTTTCAACATCCTATCCACACATAATTCTTTCCTGTTCCACAAAGATATCAAAAGCTGGAAGGCTCATTTTTAAAGGGCTTGAGGTACTTTTCCTCTTTTCCACATGCCCTAATAATAAGAAGACGTAATTATATTATATATTTTATACATGCGCACCGCACGAAAGGAGTTATACACATGAAAATAATCTGCAATAAATCAAATCTTGTCAAAGGAGTCAGCATTGTATCCAAAGCAGTACCTTCAAAAACAACAATGCCTATCCTTGAGTGTATCCTTATTGACGCAACGACCGATATCATCAGATTAACTGCCAACGATATGGAGCTTGGTATCCAGACAGATATTGATGGTCAGATCGTTGACAGAGGAATGATTGCTATTGATGCAAGAATTTTTTCTGAAATTGTACGTAAGCTTCCTGACAGCGAAGTTGTTATTGAAACAAAAGAAAATCTTCAGACAGTAATTACCTGTGAAAAAGCAAAATTTGATATTGCAGGTAAGCCGGGAGATGAGTTTTCTTATCTTCCAGTGATTGAGAAAGAAGACTCCATCAGAATTTCTCAGTTTACTTTGAAAGAAATTATACGTCAGACGATTTTTTCAATTTCAGACAATGAAAGCAACAAATTAATGACTGGAGAATTATTTGAGATTAAAGATAACAGACTGAGAGTCATTTCTCTGGATGGGCATCGTATTTCCATACGTCGTATTGATCTGAAGGATGATGTGGCTGATAAGAAACTTGTAGTTCCGGGAAAGACCTTGATTGAAATCAGTAAGATCTTATCCGGTGAAGCAGAAAGCATGGTTGAAATTTCTTATACGAACAATCATATTGTATTTGAATTTGATCATACGATCGTGGTTTCCAGGCTGATTGAGGGAGACTATTTCAGGATCGATCAGATGCTGTCCAGTGATTATGAGACAAAAGTAAGAATTAATAAAAAAGAATTGTTAAGCTGTATAGATCGTGCGACTCTTCTGGTTAAAGAAGGAGATAAAAAACCAATTATCATCCATATCGGAGATGAATTAATGGAGCTTAAGATAAAGTCACAGATCGGTTCCATGAATGAAGAAATCATGATCACAAAAGAGGGAAAAGATCTTCTGATCGGATTTAATCCAAAGTTTCTGATCGATGCGCTTCGTGTGATTGATGATGAAGAAGTAACACTTTATCTGATGAATGCAAAAGCACCATGCTTTATCAGAGATGATGAGGAAAGTTATATATATCTGATACTGCCTGTAAACTTTAATGCAGTTGCTTAAAAGTCAGATGGAGGATAAGAGATGGAGACAATAAGACTAAGAGAAGATTATATTAAACTGGGGCAGGCTCTTAAGGCTGCCGGTCTGGTAGAATCCGGAGTTGAAGCTAAAGAAGTGATTCAGGAGGGACTGGTTATGGTAAATGGGGAGACAGATACCAGACGAGGCCGCAAACTGTATGGTGGAGATATTGTAATATTTGATGGGGAAGAAATAAGAATTGAAGATTAAATCTTTGAAATTAAAAAATTTCAGAAATTATGATCTTTTGAAATTAGACTTTGATGATTCCACTAATATTTTTTATGGAAATAATGCACAGGGAAAAACAAATATACTGGAAGCAGTATATCTTTCCGGTACTACAAAGTCACACAGGGGAGCAAAAGACAGAGATATCATACAGTTTAAGCATGACGAATCTCATATTGAGACAATCGTTGAAAAAAATGGTATCAATTATCAGCTTGATATGCATTTGAAAAAGAACAGTCCGAAAGGAATTGCTGTTAACAAAATTCCGATTCGAAAAGCAAGCGAATTGTTTGGTATTGTAAATCTTGTATTTTTCTCTCCGGAAGATCTTAACATCATAAAGAATGGACCTGCAGAGAGAAGGCGTTTCATTGATCTGGAACTTTCGCAGCTTGATAAAGTATATCTGAATGATTTGTCTAATTATAACCGAATCGTAAATCAGAGAAATCATCTGTTGAAAGAGATCGGTTTTCATAATCAGGAAAATCTGCAAGATATGCTTGATATATGGGAAATGCAGTTAATTCAGTATGGAGATAAAATCATTGAAAGAAGAAAAGGGTTTGTTGAGAATATTAACAAAATAATTTCTTTAATCCATAAAAAGTTAACTGGAGGAAAAGAAGAGCTTCGTGTTATATATGAACCGAGTAATGGCGATATGACACTGGAACAGGCATTGAACAGAAGTCGTGAAAGAGATATACGAATCAAAAGTACATCGGTAGGACCGCACAGAGATGATATCTGTTTTATGATAGGAGATATGGATATCAGAAAATATGGATCTCAGGGACAGCAGAGAACAGCTGCACTTTCGCTGAAGCTTTCCGAGATAGAGCTAGTAAAACAAATGATTCATGATACACCTGTATTACTACTTGATGATGTTTTGTCTGAACTTGATAAACACAGGCAAAACTATCTATTAGACAGTATACATGATGTACAGACACTTATTACATGTACAGGTGTAGAAGATTTTGTAAATCATCGTTTTTCTATAAACAAAGTGTTTCATGTCCAGAACGGGCAAGTAACAGGAGAAAACTAGGAGGATTAGAATGGGTACAGAAAAAGTACAGCACGAATATGGTGCCGATGAAATTCAGATATTGGAAGGATTGGAAGCAGTAAGAAAGCGCCCTGGTATGTATATAGGCAGCACCTCATCAAGAGGATTGCATCATCTGGTTTATGAAATTGTGGATAATTCTGTGGATGAAGCTTTAGCAGGATTCTGTGATACAATTCATGTAAGTATTAATCAGGATAATTCTGTTACAGTTGTGGATAATGGACGTGGAATTCCGATTGGAATCAATCACAAAGCAGGACTTCCTGCAGTAGAAGTCGTGTTTACCGTGCTTCATGCAGGCGGAAAATTTGGCGGCGGGGGATACAAAGTATCCGGAGGACTTCATGGTGTAGGTGCTTCTGTGGTAAATGCATTATCCAACTGGCTGGAAGTAGAGATCTGCCATGAAGGAAAGATATATAAGCAACGATATGAACGTGGAAAAGTTGTGGAAAAATTATCGGTAATCGGGGATTGTGAGCCGGAAAAAACGGGAACGAAGGTAACATTCCTTCCGGATGATACTATTTTTGAAGATACTGTATTTGATTATAATGTGTTAAAGCAGCGTTTCCGTGAAATGGCATTTTTGACCAGAGGTCTTAAGATTGTACTTCGGGATGAAAGACCAGAAGAACCGTTAGAAAAAACATTTCATTATGAAGGCGGAATTAAAGAGTTTGTTCAGTATCTGAACAGAAGCAATACAGCACTATATGAGAATATTATTTATTGCGAAGGGGTAGTAAATAATGTCTCTGTTGAAGTCGCTATGCAGCATAATGACGCATATAGTGATAATACGTATGGTTTTGTAAATAATATTACAACTCCGGAAGGTGGAACACATGTAGTGGGATTCCGGAATGCCCTTACAAAAACATTTAATGATTATGCCAGAAAAAATAAATTGTTAAAGGACAGTGAGCCGAATCTGTCCGGTGAGGATATCAGAGAAGGTCTGACTGCGATTATCAGCGTTAAGATTGAAGATCCACAGTTTGAAGGTCAGACAAAACAGAAGCTTGGAAACAGTGAAGCAAGAGGAGCAGTAGACAGTATTGTAAGCAAACAGCTAGAGATATTCCTGGAACAGAATCCTTCTGTCGGAAAAGTGATTGTGGAAAAATCTGTCATGTCTCAGCGTGCGCGAGAAGCAGCAAGAAAAGCCAGAGATCTTACCAGAAGAAAATCTGCGCTTGACAGTATGTCTCTTCCTGGAAAACTTGCAGATTGTTCGGATAAGAATCCGGAAAACTGTGAGATATATATTGTAGAGGGAGATTCTGCCGGTGGATCTGCAAAAACTGCGAGAGATCGTGCAACACAGGCAATCCTTCCTCTTCGCGGAAAAATCCTGAATGTGGAAAAAGCAAGACTGGACAAGATCTATGGAAATGCGGAAATCAAGGCAATGATCACTGCATTTGGTACAGGTATTCACGAGGACTTTGATATTTCAAAACTTCGATATCATAAGATTATTATTATGACGGATGCCGACGTTGACGGTGCACATATCAGTACATTGCTGCTTACGTTCCTGTATCGGTTTATGCCTGATCTGATCAAAGAAGGATATGTATACCTGGCGCAGCCGCCGCTTTATAAGCTGGAAAAAAATAAAAAAGTGTGGTATGCGTACAGTGATGAAGAATTAGATCAGATTCTGAAGGAAGTTGGCCGTGACGGTAATAATAAGATTCAGCGTTACAAAGGTCTGGGAGAGATGGATGCAGAACAGTTGTGGGAGACAACCATGGATCCGGAACACAGAATTCTTCTTCGTGTAAAGATGGATGAAGAGTCAACAAGTGAACTGGATCTGACATTTACGACCTTAATGGGTGATAAAGTTGAACCGAGACGTGAATTTATAGAAGAAAATGCAAAATACGTGAAGAATCTGGATGTGTAGGAGGATAAAAAATGGAAGATAATATATTTGACAAAGTCCACGAAGTGGATCTGAAAAAAACGATGGAAACCTCCTATATCGACTATGCCATGAGCGTAATTGCTTCCAGAGCATTGCCGGATGTAAGGGATGGTCTGAAACCAGTACAGAGAAGAATTCTGTATTCTATGATTGAGCTGAACAATGGTCCTGACAAACCGCACAGAAAATGTGCACGTATTGTCGGTGATACAATGGGTAAATATCATCCACATGGCGACAGTTCGATCTATGGTGCACTGGTTAATATGGCACAGGAATGGTCAACCAGATATCCTCTTGTAGATGGCCATGGAAATTTTGGTTCTGTAGATGGCGACGGCGCAGCTGCGATGCGTTACACAGAAGCAAGATTAAGTAAGATATCGATGGAATTGACGGCTGATATCAATAAAAATACAGTTGATTTTGTTCCGAACTTTGATGAGACAGAAAAAGAGCCAACGGTATTGCCTGCAAGATTTCCAAACCTTCTGGTCAATGGTACTTCAGGAATTGCGGTTGGTATGGCGACAAATATTCCTCCTCATAATCTGCGGGAAGTTATCAATGCAGTTGTACAGATCATTGACGATCAGATAGATGAAAATGGAGAGACAACGATAGAAGAGATTCTGAAGATTGTAAAAGGACCGGATTTCCCAACAGGAGGTATGATTCTTGGAACCAGAGGAATCGAAGAAGCATATCGTACGGGACGTGGAAAAATTCGTGTACGTGCAGTAACGGATATTGAAACAATGCAGAATGGAAAGAGTCGAATTGTTGTGACTGAGCTTCCATATATGGTGAACAAAGCACGTCTGATTGAAAAGATCGCAGAACTCGTAAGAGATAAAAAGATTGATGGAATTACAGATTTGAGTGATCAGTCAAGCCGTGAAGGTATGCGAGTTGTCATTGAACTTCGAAGAGATGCAAATGCGAATGTTATTCTGAATCAATTATATAAACATACACAGCTTCAGGATACATTTGGAGTAATCATGCTTGCATTGGTAGATAATCAGCCAAAAGTCATGAACTTGATGGAAATGCTGAATTATTATCTACTGCATCAGGAAGAAGTTGTCACAAGACGTACAAAATATGAGCTGAATAAAGCAGAAGAAAGAGCACATATTTTAAAAGGATTGTTGATTGCGCTTGATCATATCGATGAAGTCATCCGAATTATCAGAGGCTCGCAGACTGTTCAGATTGCCAAGACAGAATTGATGGAGACATTTGGTCTTACAGAAGTGCAGGCTCAGGCAATTGTTGACATGAGACTTCGTGCTCTGACCGGATTGGAAAGAGAAAAACTGGAAGCAGAATATCAGGAACTCATGAAACAGATTGAGCATTTGAAAGCAATTCTTGCAGACAGGAAGTTGTTACTCGGAGTTATAAAAGAAGAGATTCTTGTGATCCGTGATAAATACGGAGACGAAAGAAGAACATCTATTGGATTTGATGAATTTGACATATCCATGGAAGATCTGATTCCAAGAGAAGATGTTGTAATTACGATGACAAAACTTGGATATATCAAGAGAATGTCCAATGATACCTTTAAGTCTCAAAAACGCGGTGGCAAAGGAATCAAAGGCATGCAGACGATTGATGAAGATTATGTGGAAGAACTCTTTATGACCAATACACATCATTATCTGATGTTCTTTACAAATACAGGGCGTGTGTATCGGATAAAAGCATATGAGATTCCGGAATCAAGCAGAACTTCAAGAGGTACAGCAATCGTCAATCTGTTACAGATGATGCCGGGAGAGAAGATCAGTGCGGTGATTCCAATCGAGGAATATCGAGAGGGAGAATATCTTCTGATGGCGACCAAGAAAGGACTCATCAAGAAGACACAGATTAAAGAATATGCAAATGTTCGAAAAACAGGTCTGGCTGCTATTACACTTCGAGAAGATGATGAATTGATCGAAGTAAAGTATACAGATAACGATAAAGATGTATTTATGGTAACCAAATATGGACAGTGCATTCGTTTTAATGAAAGAGATGTACGTCCGACAGGAAGGACATCTATGGGTGTTCGAGGAATGAATCTTGCAGATCGTGATGAAGTTATAGGAATGCAGTTGAATTCTCAGGGAAGAGATCTTCTGATCGTGTCCGAGAAGGGAATGGGAAAACGTACTTCAATCGATGAATTTACAGTACAGAACCGTGGCGGAAAAGGTGTGAAATGTTATAAGATTACTGAAAAAACCGGCAACGTAGTAGGTGTAAAAGCTGTAGATGAAGATAACGAGATCATGATTATTAATACCGGAGGAATTATCATCCGGATGAAATGTGATGGAATCTCCGTACTGGGAAGAGTCACATCTGGTGTGAAACTGATTAATCTGAAAGACGGAGAAGTTGTTGCAAGCATTGCAAAAGTAAGAAAAGGTGATGAAAGCGAAGAAACGGAAGAAGAAATTCCAGAAGATACTCCGGAAGAAACAGCATCAGATGTAGAGTAAAGTTTATAAAAAGATAGATTTATAAAAAATTGATAATTTTATAGTAAAGGACTGTCGCAAATTTCAAGATCACATATCTGAATTTTGTGACAGTCCTTTTGAATGTTTTTTTTATCAATTTTCAATTTGAAATTTACTGATCTTTAAGATTATCTTTCTCTAATTCACGGATAATGATTTCTGCTACTTTTTTAACAGTAAGAGCAACAAACGTGGTACACTGCGCTTTTCTTTCCGGAGAATTTTTCTCTTTTCCTTTCGTCAAAACACGGCAGCATGTTGCACCACAATTTTCTTTAAAGAAATCATGCAATTCATTCGTCAGAGTAAAGCAGCGTTTAACCTTCGCATCACCCGGGGTAGAGCGTCCGAAGAAGTATCCGATACACATGGTGCCGCCGGCAAGAGCACCACAGATACATCCGCCTCCGCCAAGTCCCCATGGAAAACCAGAACTCATCGCAATCGCATCATCGGACATCTCAAGTTCAAAATTCTTTCGGATTGCATAGATTATGGATTCAGAACAGGCAAAACCCTGGTTAAAAATGTCTACAGCATCCTTTTGTAATTGTTCCATATCGATATTCGTTGTCATATTAACCTCCTTGGGGACAGGGGATTTTTAATTTGGGACGGAGGATTTTTAGAAATTCCCCGTCCCAAATTAAAAATCCCCTGTCCCTATTTACATTTTATACTAACATGACAAT
>NZ_JAFBIZ010000008.1 GCF_021531995.1 Faecalicatena contorta | reverse complement strand
TATGAAAATTTACGCTATTTTTAACAGAAAACTCTTGACCTTCCAGTTACTCCACCCCATATAATGTCCATAACATCAATGAAAGAGGTGAATTCCAATGAAGATCAAAGAACTGGAAAACCAAACCGGCATCAAAAAAACAAACATCCGTTATTATGAAAAAGAAGGTCTGATGACTCCTCATCGAAACGATGAAAATAATTATCGGGAATATTCCGAAGAAGATCTGCGGCAACTGGAACGAATCAAGGTTCTTCGCCTTCTCGGCATATCGATCACAGATATCAAAGATTTGAATAAAGGAGGATTGACACTGGAGGACGCGGTAAAAGAACGACTGCAGCAGCTGAATGAAGAAGAAAAGATGCTTCGGGTTATCCGAAAAGCCTGTGAAAACATTCTTCAGGAAAAAATCTCTTTCGAAACGATAGACGAACACATTCTGGAAGAAAAACCGCTCTGGAAAAATCAACTTGTAAAACTATGGAAGGAGGATACGAAAATGAAAAAAACAAGAAAAATAACCGGTATGATCTTATGTACTTTTCTGTTTGTCTGGCATTTGCTGTTCCCTGTCCTGTTGACATATGGACAGACACCGGGCATTTCAGAACGCCTGAACAGTCTCGGCAAACTTGGCTCTGGTACTGCAATTGTAACTCTGATTATCACTTCGCTCATGCTTCCTATCATTTACATTGCATTTTTTCTGAGTTACCTTTACGAAAAGAACAGTATATTCTGGACGATTCTGTCAATTGCAACCATTGGAAACGGGATTATATCCGCTTATATCTGTTATGCAATCCTTGTTACAGAAACTGCACCGGTATGGGTATTTCTGACATGGATGGCAATCCGGGTACTGTTATCGATTGTCGAACACGCAAACAAAAATTCCGGGGAAGAATTCTGGCAGGTCATGCTTAGAAAAGAGGTTTCCATTTAATCCTTTATAGTAAAGGGATTGTTGCAAATCATGAATATTCTTTACAATAATCCCTTTACAAATGTACATATTTCTCGATTGCCTGAGCGGCAAACTCAGCTGTTCCGTCGCCGCCGGCTTTATCAATATTACGCTTCATGCGCTCATCACCGACATACATCTGACCAAGACCGCTTAATATTTCCTTTGTACAGGAATAATAATGTTCAGAAATAAATGCCTGTAACGTTGCGATCTTTTCCTGTACGCAATGATCCTCCGGTGAAAGATGCTGCAATTTTCCGATTTCCGCAAAGATCTCCATCATCTGATCTGCCGTGTCTCTGACCTCATTTTCTGTCTTTCCTTTCATTTTCTCCTCGCATTCTTCGTAGGCTCTGGTCTGTCCCCATCTTTCCTTCACTTCCTCGGCATACTGGTTCCATTCACTTTTATCAAAAGCATCAAACTCCATCTTATAGACTCCCTTCTCCTGGATTTCACGGGCAAGTGCGATCATTTTTTCGATATGCTTCTTCTGCAGCTCCAGAAGTGTTATCTGCTGATCCAATGCTTCTGCCGGATCAAACTTCGGACTGTCCAGTATCTCCCTGATCTCCTTCAGAGGGAATCTCAGCTCCCGAAACAGTAATATACTTTGTAAACGACCAAGCGCTGTATCGTCATACAGCCGATAGCCTGTTTCTGTCACCTTTGCCGGTTTTAACAGATCTATTGCATCATAATAATGAAGTGTGCGCACACTTACACCTGTGAGTTTACTGACTTCATGTACTGTTCTCATTTTCCCTCTCCTCCTGTTTCCTCCCGTCCGAGTACATTATGAGGTATGACGTAGCGTCAGAGTCAAGCAATTTATTCTATTTTCTTCTATATTTTTTTTGCACGCACATAGCGTGTTGCGATCTCCACAATCAGAAATCCAAATGCAATCGCCGCACACGTCTGTCCGAGCGCAATCGTCTGCTGCTTCGCCATCACATAGTCCGCCTGAACGATTCCATGCATCAGGTAGAACAGGGTTGCTCCCGGAATCACAGGCATGATCGACGTGGTAAGAAATATCGTTGCCGGTGCTTTGTGAACCCGGGACATGATGTAGGCATAAGCTGCCACAAATGTTGCTCCTGCAAGTACAGCTGCCATATCATTTTCATAATAATGCTGAACCAGAAGATAGCACCCACAGTTAATAAGACCGCCGATTCCCGCCCAGAAAGACTGCCACGGCTCCGCCTTAAAAACCAGTGCAAATCCCATACTTGCCACACCACAGGATATCAGTTGTACCGCAATACTTGGTGCAATATACATTTCATACATATCCCCTTCAAACAACAGCATTGCAAGCCCGGTCCCACAGGCAATCGCGACTGCTCCAAGACATGCATGCGCAATGTTCAGTATTCCTGAAAGATAAGCCCGATCCAGCACATCCCGGATTCCGTTTGTAACGCCAAGGCCACTGATCAGTACCATGTTCAATCCCAGAATGATCCGATCCGGATGATGCCCCAGTCCGAACCTTGCCACCAGAAAAACTGCCGCCGCCGAAAGAAAGGCAACGATAATATTATATACCGCAAGGTTGTCCTCCTTTTTCCCAAGTATATTTCCAAAATATACTTCCACAAGAGCACAGATTACAATACCGACCAGAGTATCCACCACATCACATCCGAAATATACACCGAATCCAACGCCTCCCAGAATCGCCGCAAGATATGCGAGATATACCGGCTGAGGCTTTCGGTTTATTACTTCGTTGTATTTCTCTCTGATCTCTTCTACTGACGGCTGATTTTTGCATATATATCTGGACAGATTGTTCAGATAGTCCAGACGGTCATAATTAAACCCAACCTTATGTATCCTCCGAATCTGCGTAATATAAGGCCCTCCCGGCGGTTTTATTGTCGCCTGTATATTACTCTGGATTACAAAAACATTGCACTGTTCTGTGCCGTAACTCTCCATCATTCGATAGATACTGTCTTCCGCACGGTTCGTTTCTGCCCCGCTTTTTACCATCTCTTTTCCAATATCCAGAACCACATTGAGCAATGCTTCATAATCTATATCCTTTTGTCCTCTTTTCATTCTATCATCTCCAGAATTCCTGCATATCCACTTCGCCTCGCAAGATTCTTCAATCCCTCTAGAACCTCTTCTTCCGAATAATTACATTGCTTCAGAAAATCATTCCCTTTCCTGCTGACATACTCATAAAAGAGCAACGCTTCCTCCACATCTGCCTGATTCTGATAGTCGATCTTTTCAAGCAAACTATTTTCCGCTTCATTGATATGCCCATTGTCTGTCAGATCCTTCCATTCCGGTTCTTTCGAACCGGACACCTGATATTTATTTTCAAGCGGAAGAGTCACCTGAACATACTTCTTTCCCAATATCAGACTGGCAAGTACACGAACGGATTCTTTGATCATACGCATGATATAATCCTGTTCATCTTCGTATTGCATAACGGATACCTCCTGATAAAGTCAATCATTTTTTCCTACTGCGGCTTCCTTGCCGTAACAGATGAGGACATAATATACTCGCCAATAGAAAGTTCCCGTCCCCATCGTTCCTCGTATTCTTGCGATACATGCTTTGTCGTGATCTCCACATCCTGAAATCCTGCCATTTTCACAATATTTTCCAGTTCTTCCACCGAAGAAGCGCCGGACACTCAGCAGGAATGCATTTCTTCACTTTCCTGCATCTCTTCTGTGAGCTCTTTCATGATTACAATATCACAGATGGATATTCTTCCTCCCGGTTTGAGTGCACGATAAATTTCCCGATATACGCGCGGCTTGTTATCTGAAAGATTGATCACACAGTTGGATATGCATACATCCGCCGTATGATCTGCAATGGGAAGGTTCTCGATCTCTCCCAGGCGAAACTCTACATTGCGAATCCTGTTTGCTTTCGCAATCTTCCGGGATTTTGACAGCATCTCCGGAGTCATATCCACACCGATTACCCGGCCTCTTCTTCCAACTGCTTTTCCGGCAATAAAACAGTCCAGACCGGCGCCGCTCCCCAGATCCAGAACCACTTCTCCGGTCTGAATATGAGCTTTCCGGTGTGGATTGCCACATCCAAGACCCATATTTGCGCTTTCCGGAGCCATCGCCAGTTCCTCTGCCGTATATCCGATACTGGCCGACATCTCTTCCGATGAAACCACTTCATTCAGAATCAAGTCCTGCTCTCCACCCAGAGCAATCTTTCCATAATCTTTTCTTACCTGTTCCTGTACTGAGTCCATAACGTTCCCCTTTTTATAACATGATCCTTATATCCACTATATACTGCCTGTTCAGTTTCGTCAATTCTGAGTATCTTCCTTCTGAGCAAGAGTTGTGTACATGGCAACTCCCAGTATTACCATTCCACCTATGATCTCCCGTATCGTCGGGATCTCTCTCAGAAACAAAAATGCATACACTATGCCGTATACCGTTTCCAGACCGGAGATTAGTCCGGCTGTCTGTGCCTTTACTTTCTTCTGAGCCGATACAAACAGCGTATATGCAAATGCAGTACAGATACAGCCGATAAACAGAATTCCTGCCGCGTCCTGAATCCGCATGTGAATTTTGACAAAAAACATGACCGGAAGCAGCACAAGCGCTGCCGTTCCCTGTTCATAAAAGCAGATCAACTTCCCATCGTATTTTACTGCAAAGTAACGATTCGCCAACGTCAGAATTGCATAGGTGACACTGCAGATCATTCCCCAGATGATTCCTATTGTCATCTGATTTTCAAGTGAAAACTCCGGAATTGTAATGAAAACCCCGACCAGAAGAAGAACCGCTCCCATCACACTCTCTTTACGAATCGGCTCATGATAGACGATCGGCTCAAGAACCGTCAGAAACAGAGGATATGTAGAGAACGTGATTGTTCCGATTGCTACAGAGGACACTTGAATAGACTGAAAAAATGTAGTCCAGTGTATTGCAAGTACTACTCCGATCACCATGATCAACAGGTAATCTTTTTTTTCATCCAGACGGAGCCTTTCCTTTTTTATGAGAATCATACCCAGAAGAAGTAACGAAGAACACACGACTCTCCCCAGTGCAACGAGCACTGACGGCACTTCCACAAACTGTCCGATTACTCCTGACAGTCCAAACAACATAACCGCCACATGAAGATATATGATTGATTTTTTATCTTGTTTCATTCTCTTTTCCCTTCATAGCCATAACATAATAAGATTGTGTCTTATGCGCATCGTCGCACGCAGTTTTTTGTAACAGGTAATTCCTGATGAATGTCCTGTCACAAAAAAGATATATCCGACAACCGGAATCCACCCGACCATCGGATATCATATATTTTCTGTTACAAGAATATTCTACGTATATCGTTATACATGACAAACACCATCAGCACCATCAACAGCACAATTCCGACCAGATGTACATACCCTTCTTTTTCCGGCGGTATTCTCTTTCTTCTCACAGCTTCTATTGCCAGAAATACCAGCCTTCCTCCATCAAGAGCCGGAAGCGGCAGCAGGTTCATGACACCCAGATTCGCGGACAACAGAATCGCTATATTTAAAAGCTCTGCCAGTACCACAAAGATTCCGTAAGACTTACTCTCCTGATAGGTATCGTCCACCACATTTACGATTCCGACAGGCCCCGATAACTGATCCGCACCAATCTGTCCAGTGACCAGCATTTTCAGACTGTCCAGCGTCGTACAGATCCAGAACTTCACCTGGTAAGCGCCGTACTGAACTGCCGTAACCGGATTAGCATTCATGTAACCGGAACTTGTAACGCCAATTCTGGTATATCCCCGTTCTTCATCCATCTTTGGTGTCAATGTAACCGTCATCTTCTCCCCGTCACGGATAAAAGTGATTTCCACATCCTCTCCCTGATGAAATTGATTGTAGAAGTTTACCTCCCGGAAGAGATTGATCTTCTTGCTGCCCATCCGGATGATTCTGTCTCCGGCCTGCATGCCGGCCTCTGCCGCCGGATAGCCACTCTCCACTTCACTGATCACCGGTTTGTCATAACCGATCATCGCAGTAAGAATCACAGAAAAAACCAGTGCCAGGATAAAATTAAACACAGGGCCTGCAGCAATCACTGAGATTCTTGCCCACACAGACTTATTATTAAAATTGTTCGGAGAGTCTGTAGCCTCCTCATCCTCTCCCATTGCACAAAACCCACCGATCGGAAGAATTCTGACCGAATATTTCGTTCCCTTATGTTGTCTGGAATAGATTGCAGGTCCCATTCCGATCGCAAATTCATCTACATCAATTCCATTATTTTTTGCAAGAAGAAAATGTCCCAGTTCATGAAAGAACACAATAAAACTGAAGATCAATATTGCCAATATAATACCCAAGTTATTCCTTACCTCCTGCTGTTGATTCTCTCATAGGTTGCCGACTCGGTCTCCAGAATCTGTTCCAGAGTCGGGTTTTCTATATTTTTATGAGCCTTCATACAGTCTTCTATGATTTCCATAATTTCCAGATATTTAATCTCCCGTTTCAGGAACTGGCTGACTGCCAGTTCATTTGCCGCATTGAAAACGGTCGGAAGGCTTCCTCCTTTTCTGCCTGCCTCATATGCAAGCTTCAATCCATAGAATGTCTCCATATCCGGTTTCTCAAACTCCAGCTTTCCAAGACTCCAGAAGTCCACACGTTCTCCCGGAAGATACCTTCTCTCCGGATAATACAGCGCATACTGTATTGGAAGCTTCATGTCCGGAGTCCCAAGCTCTGCCATAATAGCTCCGTCCACATATTCAACCATCGAATGAATAATACTCTGTGGCTGCACTACAACCTGTACCTGATCTACATCTACACCAAACAGCCATTTTGCCTCAATTACTTCCAGGCCTTTATTGATCATCGTGGAAGAATCGATGGTAATCTTCTGACCCATGGACCAGTTTGGATGCTTCAGTGCATCTTCCACTTTAATTTCCATCAGCTTCTCTGCTTTTCTTCCACGGAACGGACCACCGGAAGCAGTAAGAAGAATTTTGTGAACGGCTTTCTGTTCATTTCCCTGCAGGGACTGAAATATTGCACTGTGTTCACTGTCCACCGGCAGAATGGATACTCCTTTTTCCTTCGCCAGAGGCATAATCAGATGTCCGGCTGTTACCAGCGTCTCTTTGTTGGCAAGCGCAATATCTTTTCCTGCGTTAATCGCTTCAATTGTCGGACGGATTCCGATCATTCCAACTACTGCTGTTACCAGTATATCCGTCCCGGACATGGTTGATACATCCAGAAGCCCCTCCATACCGGATACGACTTTTGTATCCGTATCTGCAATCTTTATTCTCAGCTCCTGTGCTTTACCCTCAGACCACACAGCCACAAGTCTCGGATGAAATTCCCGGATCTGCTCTTCCAGAAGCCTGATATTACTTCCGGCTGCAAGTCCGAGCACTTCGATATCTCCATTCTCCCGGGCCACCTCAAGTGTCTGAGTTCCTATCGAACCCGTCGAACCTAATACCGCTATTTTCTTCATATTCTACCTCTTTCACGAATGCTTTCATATAAGATTACAATGTTCCGGCAAGGAATGTTGCCAGATAATAGATGACAGGCGCCGTAAATATTACACTGTCAAAGCGATCCAGAATACCGCCATGTCCCGGAATCAGCTTGCCATAATCTTTAATCTCATGATTTCTTTTAATTGCAGAGGCAGCCAGATCTCCGACCTGAGAGATCATGCCGCCGACTCCGCAGATAATCGCATAATGCAGCACATTAGCATCTGTGCCTGCCCAATGATTGGCAGCCAACGCAAAAAGTGCACCAAGCAGCGCCGCTCCGACAACTCCTCCGATTCCGCCTTCTACCGACTTTTTCGGACTGAGCTTCGGCGCCATCTTATGCTTTCCGATCAGCATACCCACACAATATGCACAGGTATCACATCCCCAGGAGCTTAAAAAGATCAGCCACACAACGACCGCTCCATCCACAAGCATTCTCGTCTGATATACGTAAGAAAGCATAACCGCCACGTAAAACAGACCAAAGAACACCGTCATAACCTGCTCTGCTCTGTATGTCGGAAATGTAAATACATACACTGCCATAACAACTACAAGCAAAAGAATGGTGAGCAGGGTTACATATTCCATATGCGAACTGATCACCAGACCATAATAAACGACTGCCGCAAGATATCCTGTCAGTCCCGGCAGCTTATTGTGCACTCCCACAACCTTGTATAATTCTGATAACCCGATCAGACTGATCAGAGCCAGGAATCCAAACAACAGGTTCCCGCCATTTCCGACCGTAAGAATCAGTACAATTACAAGCACAATTCCGCTTAACAATCTTGTCTTAAACATTCTGTTTTTCCTCCTTTACGCCTCCGTACCTTCGATCTCTGGCGTTATACTGCTCAATCGCCTTTAACAGCTCTTCTTTCGTGAAATCAGGCCACGGAACATCTGTAAAATAGAATTCTGTATATGCCAGCTGCCATAACAGATAATTGGAAAGTCGAAGTTCTCCGCTGGTTCGGATCATAAGATCCGGATCCGGTATATCGTGCGTATCCAGATAATGTTCAAAGATCTCTTCATCAATCTCTTCTGTCTTTATCTTTCCGGCAACGCAATCATCTGCAATTCTGCGGACTGCACGAAGGATCTCATCTCTGCTTCCATAATTAATGGCAATCTGGAAATTCAGTCCTCCATTATTCCTGGTCGCCTCCTCAAGCTCCAGAATCCGTTTTCTAATATCCTCATCTAATCTTGATATATCCCCGATTACACGCACTTTCATGTCGTTCTTTGCAGCCGTTTTCAGACAGGTCTTCATATAATTTCTCAAAAGCGACATCAGTGCATCCACTTCATCCTTCGGACGGTTCCAGTTCTCTGTAGAAAATGCATATACCGTCAGATACTTGATCCCCATGCGCCATGCTTCCTCACAGATACGTTCTACATTCCTGCTTCCCTGTGCATGGCCATAATTACGCGGCATTCCCTTCGCTCTGGCCCAGCGTCCGTTTCCATCCAAGATAATCGCAACATGCTGCGGTACATTCATATGGTCTAATCTCCTTCTATAACGTAAGGACAGCCTCAGTCACCCTGGGCTGTCCCATTTTTCTTATACTGTCATTACTTCTTTTGACTTTTTCTCTATTGACTTATCAATCTCTTTTACATATTTATCCGTCAGTTTCTGAAGATCATCTTCCATATCCTTGATCTCGTCCTCAGATACTTCAGAACCTTTCAGTTTCTTTACTGCATCAATTCCGTCACGACGGATGTTACGGATTGCAACCTTTGCAGCCTCTCCTTTTTTCTTAACATCCTTTACCAGCTCTTTTCTTCGTTCCTCTGTAAGCTCCGGAAATACAAGACGGATCGTAGAACCGTCGTTTGTCGGATTAATTCCAAGATCAGATACCTGAATTGCCTTTTCAATCACCTTCAGCATCTTCTTCTCCCATGGCTGAATCTGGATCATACGTGCTTCCGGTACGGATACATTCGCAACCTGCTGAATCGGAGTCGGTGTTCCATAATAATCTACAACAATCTTGTTGAGTACGTTCGGATTGGCACGTCCTGCACGGATCGCACCAAGCTCTCCGTCAAGATTCCCCAGTGTCTTTTTCATCTTTTCTTCATACACGTTCAGTCTTGCATTCATAGTTTTTCCTCCTCATTTATGATACGGTCACTTTTGTTCCCGTAAACGTTCCTTTCATAGTTTCTACAATGCTGTTCTCTTCATTCAATCCAAATACCAGCATTGGCATCTTGTTCTCCAGACACATGATGGATGCAGTAAGGTCAACCGCCATCAGCTTTCTGTCAATAATCTCCTGAATAGAGATCTCATCAAACTTTTTCGCCTGTGGATTTACCTTTGGATCACTGTCATAGATTCCGTCAATTGCCTTCGCCAGAAGCATTGCGTCTGCCTCAATCTCAATCGCACGAAGAACTGCTCCTGTATCTGTAGAAAAATACGGATGTCCGGTTCCCCCTGCAAAGAAAATAACCTTTCCCGCATTCAGTGCCTCCACTGCAGCATCCTTGGAAAACAGTGTGGTAAATGCCCCGCATACAAACGGTGTAAACACTTCTGTCTTCATCCCTGCATAACGAAAGATATCGGACACGTAGATACAATTCATAACCGTCGCCAGCATGCCGATCTGATCTGCCTTTACACGGTCAATCGTCTCACTGGTTCTTCCTCTCCAGAAATTACCTCCTCCGGTTACGATTGCAACCTGAATTCCTTCATCCACCAGCTGCTTTACCTGTTTTGCCACACCCATACAGGTTGCCTCATCAAATCCGGTCTTTTTATCTCCTGCGAGTGCTTCCCCGCTGAGTTTCAACAATACTCTTTTCATAAGTTCATGCTCCTTAATTGTATGTTCTATGCTCTCTTCGCATAATTATTTTAAATTATATCACAGGAATACAAAAAAGGGAATATCTTACCTGTGAACTCCGAAATTATCTTCTGATTTTTTCAAAATATTTCTCATAATTGCAAAGTACATAATGACCAGAAGTCCACCGGCAAGTACCCATGCTGCCGGACTTGCAAGGCATATTCCTGTATAACTTCCGGCTTGTGATGCTGCAATTGCTGCCACACTTCTTCCGACCAGTTCTGCAATCCCTGCAGTCATCGGCAAAAGTCCATACCCCATTCCCTGAATCCCATTCCGATATACATTGACAAACGTCAGGAATATCAAAGAACCGCCAACACATTTCAGATAGATATCAACATACCCGGTAATCTGACTGATATTCTCTGATACAAATAATCCTGTCATATATTTTCCGGCAAAAGCAAGAACCGAACCGGACACAATCGAATAAACAATCCCTGTCCATGTAGCGCTTCGAAAGCCGCTACGGACACGTTCTATTCTGCGCGCTCCCATATTCTGTGCGCAATAAGTTGCCATCGTGGTTCCAATGGCAATATATGCCTGTGTAAATACCTGTTCGATCTTGTTGGCAGCGGAAAATCCTGCCACTGCCACAGATCCGAGCAGATTCAATGCAGACTGAACAACGATCGTTCCGATGGCTGTAATTGAGAACTGAAATGCCATCGGAAGACCAATGCTCATCTGCCACTTTGCCAGATTCCAGTTCATTCTCCATTCTTCTTTTTTCGGATGCAGAAGTGGAACTTTTTTGATAATATAGATCAGACACATGATTCCGGATATCCCCTGTGAGATTACAGTCGCACCGGCGGCCCCTGCCGCACCCATATGAAATCCGATAATAAAAAGCAGATCCAGAATAATATTTAATATTGCCGCCAGAATAAGAAAATACAAAGGGCGCTTACTGTCTCCCACTGCCCTTAAAAGACTGGAAAGAAGATTATAAAGTACCTGTGCCACAATTCCTCCACAGATGATCATAATATAGCTGTAGGCCTGATCATACATATCCGCAGGCGTATTCATCCAGAACAGAATCTTCTTCATCAATGTCATACTTAAAATTGTGAGAACAACTGATATGATTGCAGAGAGAATGGCCGCTGATACCACAGACTGGCGTACCGCCCGCATATTTCCTGCTCCAAAGTGCTGTGCCGTAATTACAGTGAACCCTGCAGTCAGTCCCATCAGAAATCCAAGGATCAGAAACATCAGCGTTCCACAGGATCCAACTGCTGCAAGAGCCGTATTGCCGACAAATTTACCAACAATTACGGTATCCACCATACTATATAACTGCTGAAATATATTTCCAACCAGAATCGGAAATGTAAAATTCAATATAATCTTTGTCGGGTTGCCTATTGTCATATCACCTTGCATCTGTATATCCTCCAACTTCAAAAGATTCTTTGCAGATGACAGGACTGTCGCAAATCTCATTCGTTTGCGACAGTCCTGTCAAAAAAACTTTATTCATTATATAGATCGTATATGTCAATTGCAATATGTATTTTCCACAAAAAATATGACTTTTAGAATGACTTTTTAATAATTTAGCCGATTCCGCCCATCACACCCGGCATCTGATTACTGCATCTCCTCAGTAGACGAAAGAATCATACATATGGAATTGCTTACAGCGATTGCATACTCCTGCGGACTTTCCCGCATCCCGGTCTCCACCCACCGGAACAGAAGATTCCCAAATCCACCTGCAGAATATTCCATAAAATATTCTACCTGTGGAATATCCCCCGTCCGTTTTCCTCCGATTCGCTTCTCCATCACCCTGTGAGCAAAATGTCCTGTTGCATAATACAGAATCTCTAGTATACTATATAAATGAAAACGTTACAACTGTGACATTTTATACTTTTACAAGTGTTATTCTATTTTACATAATATGATCCGGAGGTTATTATGAATCAGACAATTGTAATATATGAATCTAAATATGGATCTACCAGACGATATGCCGAGTGGATTGCCGGGGCTTTGTCCTGCCCGGTTCTTGAAAAACGGTCTGTTCACCCTGCTTCTCTTGCCGAATATGACACGATCATCTATGGAGGCGGTCTGTATGCGGGCGGCGTCAGCGGCATCTCACTCCTTACCAAAAATTATGATTCCATCAAAGAAAAAAATCTTGTTTTATTTACCTGTGGAGTCGCCGATCCAAAAGATAAGAACAATGTATCTCACATCCGCGAAGGGCTGTCCAAAGTTCTGACCCCGGATATGATGAACAGGATACAGATTTTTCACCTGCGCGGCGGTATTGACTACTCCCGTCTGAACTTTGTACACAAGTCCATGATGGCCATGCTTCATAAAGTCATGATTTCAAAAGACCCTTCCGAACTGACCGAAGAAGATCGCATGATGCTTGATACTTACGGAAAAAAGGTGGACTTTTGCGATCAAAACTCCATCGATCCACTGGTCAGATATGTTTGCGCTCTCAATGCATAAATGGTATAATAAAGTTAATATTTGTGCAAAACACATCATTACCGGTGACGGTAAAACAGTACTGGAAGATCAGGCAGTTGTTGTTGAAAATGGAAAGATTCAAAAAATCGGAACCAAAGAAGCTCTTATAGCAGCATTTCCGGAAAAAGAAGTCAAAGATTATGGGGATGCAACTCTTTTACCTGGACTATGTGACATGCATGTCCACCTTGGTTACTGGTTTTCACAGCCTGACAGCTTCAATTACAATGATCAGCTGATCACTTTGTATGCTTTACAGCATGCACAGGCAGCTTTTGAACGGGGTATTACCAGTGTACGTGACATGACTTCTGCAAGAAAGCTATGTGCAACATTAAAGATGGCTGCGGAAAAAGGATTTATTACAATTCCGAGAATCACACATGTTGACAATGGTATGTGTATGACCGGCGGTCATGGATGGGACGATGATATCGCCCAGGTAGACGGACCATGGGAGATCCGTAAAGAGATTCGCCGTCAGGTACGTGACGGCGCAGAATGGGTGAAGATTCTTACTACACATAGAAGCCACATTCCCGAATATACGCAGGAAGAGCTGGACGCAGCTGTCGATGAATGCCATCGCAGAGGCATCAAGTGCGGCATCCACGCCGGAACCCAGCCGGGAATTCAGATGAGTATTGATGCCGGATTTGACACCATCGAGCATGGTACTTTCATGACTTATGAGCAGGCACAGCAGATGGCTGAAAAAGGACTTGCCTGGACTCCTACCATTATGGCTTATACTTATCTCTATGAAATCACAAAGAAAAACCTGGAAGAATGTGCAGGAAAACCAGTCAATGATCCTGTTATGCAAAAGGAAATGGCCAACTGGGAATATTTCGAACCCGCTTACAAGGCCTATCGTGATAACTTCAAAAAGTTTTATGACACCGGCGTTACCATACTTGCCGGAACAGATATGGTTGTATATGGCTCTCCACTTCTTCCGCTTCCGCGAGAACTGCAGTACATGGTAGAATACGGAATCACTCCGGTACAGGCTATTCAGACTGCAACCTCCAATCCGGCAAAGGTACTTGGCTTCGAAAGTGAACGCGGACTGGTCAAAGAAGGTCTGGACGCAGATCTTCTGGTAGTCGGCGGCGACTTAAGCCAGGATATCACTCTTCTGAATGATGTAAAGCTTGTCACTCTTGGAGGCAAACGTGTCTTTGAAGATGGTATCCGGTATGTAGGAACCGGCAACATGTTTATGTGATTTGCATAGTTTATTGCATTTTCAGTATATGAACTGAAGGGGACACCGCAGTAACGGCTATTCAGCTGTTACTGCGACGTCCCCTCTTTGCACATTTATCTAATCCCTCTGTCTCGGACAAAACTATTTCAAATTCTTTGCACGTTCATCCCAGAAAATACAGTCATTTCTCCCGATCACTTCTGAAGTAAACGGAGTTCCGTCATTCTTTTTATAATGCTTTGTTGCCCGCAGTACATATCTGGATCCTACATAGACAATCGGAACATTGAAAAATACGATCAAAATATTTCCAAGATCGGAAAATGCCCACAGGTTTCCAAGTTCCAATCCGGCAATATTGCAAAGGATACCAAATGCAGCCACAAAAAGCGCAATCCCTCTGACGATATTTATGAACCCCTTGTCTTTACGGATCCGATTTGCCGCAATCTCCGAAAAACTGATCATACCAAGAAGACAAGTATAGGCAAACATGCAAAAGCACAGTGTAATCAGGAAAGTCACAATTGCATTTGCTGCCGTTCCCGGTGTCAGCTGTGCAATGGATTCGGTAAATTTCGGTAATTTATCAAGACCTGCCCATGTATCTGCATTCGGTCCGTCCCAGCAGTGAGCCATTACCACAACAAATCCGGATAGTGTACATATCACAATCGTATCCAGGAATACACCGATAGATGCCAGAATTCCCTGCTCACATGGATGTTTTGCATCAGATGCTGCCGCAGACATGGTAATCGTTCCCTGTCCGGCCTCATTAGACATTAATCCTCTTTTTACGCCCTGCGCGAGTACCGTTCCAAACATTCCGCCAAAGAAGGCTTCCGGTCGAAAAGCACCGGAAAATACTGCTTTGAAAAAGTAAGGAACCGAACCAATATTCAGAACAATCAGAATCAGAACCGTCACAATATAAAGAACTGCCATCACCGGAACCATCTTATCCGTCCACTTTGTAACCTTCTTTATTCCTCCAAAAGCAATGATTGCAGTCAGCACAATCGTCAATGCACCAACCACATAATAGAATACCGAATCAGAAGCAATGGCTGCTCCCGTTACAATCTCAGCCATTCTTCCCAGGGAAGATACAACATTGAATCCCTGTGCCGGAAGACAGCAGAAAGCATACAGAATATAAAGCAATGACAGAAACACTCCGATCCATACTTTATTGCCAAGAAGTTTTCTTCCATAGAATGGAAGACCTCCGATAAACTCATCATCTTTCTTCTCTTTGAAGATCTGCGCCAGAACACCTTCCATATAGGCTACCGCCATCCCGAAAAATGCAGAGATCCACATCCAGAACAATGCTCCCGGCCCTCCAACTGCAATCGCCCCAGTTACGCCGATGATATTTCCCGGCCCCACGCGCATGGCAGAACTGAGAAGAAATGCCGCGAGTGGAGAGATTCCCGTATCTACCGTGCGCTTCTCCGTCATAATTGCGATTCCTTTTTTAAAATGCGTCACCTGCATGAATCCAATCCGAAAACTGAAAAAGATACCGGAACCTAATAACAGGATAATTGCAAATGAAAAGTTTCCCAGCAGAGGAATGGAAGCATACCATTCAAAATTCGTCGGAAAATCCCATAAAAAATCCGATAAAGGACCGATAAACGCAAAAATACCATTGATTGATTCAAAAATTTCTTGCATACCTTATTCTCTCTTTTCTCTTTCTTTTTATTATTTTATCTGAAATTTTACAGATAAGATTCTTGTTACTGACTGATCAATTCTATCCTGCGATATTTCTCCGTTATGAACTGCCTCTATTACCCCTTCATAAGCAGACCGGAAATCTGCAGGCATCAGGATCAGATCCGTCCCTGCCTGTATGGTCTTAACAGCCGCTTCCGCCGAAGAATACTGTTGTACAATAGCCCCCATATTCATAGCGTCTGTAATGACAATGCCGTCATATCCCATCTTTTCCCTCAGTACTTCTGTAATCATATACTCAGAGAGAGAGGCCGGTTCCTGATCCCCCGTAATCCCCGGCATAGAAATATGCCCGACCATCACGAAAGAGGTGCCATCCGCAATCCCCTCCTGAAATGGAATCAGCTCACACGATTCCAACTCCTCCAGTGTTTTATCTGAATATGCATATCCGGCATGTGTGTCTGCCGAAGTCATACCGTGTCCCGGAAAATGCTTATAGGTCGCATAGATACCGGATTCTTTCAATCCTTCCATTACTGCCTGACACATATCGGAGACGACCTGTGGATCCGTCCCGAATGAACGTTCTTTTACGACTTGATTCTCCGGGTTGGTCAGTACATCCGCAACCGGTGCAAAATCAACATTAAATCCCAGTTCTGCCAGCGAAACACCGATAGACGCACCAACCTCTCTGGCCCGGTTCATATCATTGGCCTGTCCGATCTCGGACATATTCTCAATGGCCTGAACATTAAACTTCCCGGTTCCACTGATCCTTGCAACCGTTCCTCCTTCTTCATCCACACACAAAAGTGCCGGAAGGCCGATCCGTCCCATACTGTAAGACTGCACATTTGCAAGCATCGTCTTCACCTGTTCCGGTGACTGCAGATTACTGTCCAGATAGATAAATCCACCAACCGGAATCTGATCAATCGCATTTCTTGTCGCATCTCCCGCTGCAATCACCGGATCCACTCCTTCTACAAGAGATTCCGGCAGCACAATAAACATCTGGGCCACCTTTTCCTCCAGTGTCATTGTCTGCAGATACTGGTTGATCTTCTCTGTCATCTCATTCTCTTCATTTTTCTGTTCTGTATCTTTTCCTCCTGCATCTTCAGTCGACGCTTTCAACGGTGTCGCGTCTCCTGTCTGCTTATCCCCGTTTGTTTTACTGCTGCATCCACTGCACAATAACAGAAGTACAGCGACCGCCAGCAGACTACATCTTCTAATTTTCATATTCTACAATATATCCTATCTTTCCGCTGAAATACGGAACCACACTGATAATATCATTCGGTACATCATTCCAGGTCCATCTGTTCTCATTTTCATAATAATAAAAGTCCATACAGTCTTCTGCTATCTCACCATCCTGAAAACTTGGTTCTCCCTGCATCCATTCGCCATATGCCCAATATTCCGGAGAGTTGAGCACATCCCCATAGAGTTCATTATTCTCATCTACCCAGTAATAATCTACTCCATTCGCATCACGGCGTCCTCCCAGTCGGAACTGAATCTTATTGTATCCCAGTCTGGCAATGTCCGCCAGAATATAATTATATTCTTCTCGACTGTTGATATGGACCAGATATCCACCAGCCTGGCGGGCTTTGTTGAACGCTTCCTGCCATGTACAGTCATCAATCACATAATCATAACTGTGAATTCCGCCTTCCGTCGAGTCATACACCGGCTCTTCCTCTTCGGCATCTGTTTCTGACTCTTCGTCCACTTCTTCCTCAGGCACATCTTCGCTGTTTTCTTCTCCCCTGTCTTCCTCTTCGGCCAGAAATGCCTCCATATCAAAGTCTTCTTCTGCTTCTTTGTTCTTCATTATTTTTACAGCAGATCCAAGCACAGCGGCGAGTACCAGTACACCGACAATTAAAAGAATCTTCTTCTGATCATTCATTCCTTTTTTTGGCGGAACCGGCTGTATTTCCGGCTGTTGCCACAGCTGCTGCTCCGGCTTTTGTTCTGTCCCGGATCCAACAGGTGTTCCACAGTTCGTACAGAACTTTGCATTCTCCTTTACTTCCATTCCACAATTCGGGCACTTCATTTTCTCATTCCTCCCTATTCTCTGATGATTCCGGACAGAAAACTTCCTCTACCGGATAATCTTCCTCATCCGTATAATGCCACCATTCTCCTGCATATGGCCGAAACCCGTTTTCTACCATTAGACGTTCCAGATTCTGTGCATTATTCGCCGCATCTGACCCACAATCACTGTAGTCACGATCCGCTCTGGCTGAAAAATCATCAAATCCGGAGGGCATTGGAAGCTCTTCCCCATCATCTCTTACAATTGTAATATCTATAGTATTTCCTCTGCTGTGCGAAGAATATCCCTGATTCGGATTCGCCACGTATGTAGCGTTCGGACAGATATTCCACAACGTATACTGTGCCGATACCGGTCGGAATGCATCCCATATTTTCAATGAAAAGCCTCCCTGCTTTAGCTGTTCCTGTACCTGCATCAGCTTTTTCACTGTCCCAAAACGGAGATAGGCATCCGAAAAATCATAGATCTTTTGCCCTGTAAAGTTATCTGTTGTCGCATACTTCAGTTCCACAAAAATATCCGGCAGATATACTTTTACATTGACAAATGTCTCATCTGACACCTGCATATCCGGCTCATCGTCAGCATTATTTTCTTCTGTTTCTTCTGTTTCCTCTGATTCATCATTCCCGATTTCCGATTCTTTTTCCTGCCGGTCTTCTTCCGGATCCGAATGCTCCAGATCCTGAGTAACCTCCACATTGCTCTTGTCCTCATCACCGGAATGCGAAGAGCAGCCGCTGATTCCTGCTGCAAACGCCATAATCAGAATCAACACTCTTGTTCTGAATAATATATGTTTATACATTCCATCCTCTATCCTGCAATCTTAGAAAAACTGAATTTCTGATATGACGGTATCCGAATATTTTGTTCCCGGATATACAGAAACGATCATAAGCGAAATCGAACCGGTTACCGTTTCTCTGCTGAAATGAATCTCCTGCATACCGTTGATATCCTGAAGCGCGCAGTCTTCTGTGCTCCCATCGGTATAAATGACACGAAGCACTGACGGTCTGGAATTCTTACTGTAAAGATCCGCACTTTTCTGATATCCGGCATTGATTCTCATTCCACTAACCCTGCAGTTGGCATCAAAGCATATGGTGATTGTCTCAGATTCGCCCTGTCCGGATGATCCTTCCACCCAGGCTGTGGAAAGACTGCCATCCATCACACGTTCCGGACCATGCGTCATATTATATTCAGAAAGAGAAGAAGATGCCGTAATGCTGGTTACATGAACTTCAGCCACTGACGGATAGGCTGGAACGTCCGTAGAACTTTCATTCACGGCTGTATCCTGATCTGATGATTCTGGTACATCCGATGTATCTTCTTTTTCATTCTCTTCTTCCTGTGACTCTTCTGTCTCCTCTTCTGTTTTTTCCGACTTTTCTTCCTTTTTCTCTTCTTCCGCAGAAACCAGATAATCTTCATCCGCATCATTCTGACGCATATTTTTCACAATCAATCCGGCAGCTACTGCAATCACAAGCATCGCTGCCAGTACAATTATCTTGATCTTATCACTGCCGGTCCCCGACTTTATTACGGATTTTCCAGAAGTCTTATCTGACGGTTCTACCGGTGTCCCACAATTCGTACAGAACCTGGAAGTATCCTTTACTTCACATCCACAATTCTTACACTTCATTCTCTCACCTCATCAGTTCATCTAGCAGGATATTACTGATACTGTTCCATTGGAACTGATCGCTCTGCAGCAGTCTACATATACTTCAATAAAATCATATCCTCCGCGCATTGCAATGCCTCTTGCTTTTTCCATCCCGTTCGGCAGTGTTTCTCCGGCTTTGTAATGCTCAATAATACCACCTGCTACATCCAGCGTATGGACTTCATATGGTCTTCCCAGATAGCAGATGGATACATAGCCAAGCAGGATGCCCGACAGCTCGATCTCCGGAAATTCCTGGCGGATCGTATGAATGATACTGTCTACTTTCGCCTGATTATGCACATGTCCGCCCGCATCCAGCTTATGCATTGCATCCATGTACGCTTTGGAACGAGGCTGTCTTAAGAGTCTGTCCAATTTCATCTTATCAATCTGCTGTGTCTTCTGCTTCTGTTCCTGATTGCAGGTTGCACTCAGGATACTGTTTGTCTGTGTTTCATTTTTCTGTGGTGTTCTCAATATTGGTCTTGGCATCTTTGCATCTCCTCCTTAATAATGTTTTTTCCCAAATACACTGTAAAACAAAAATACTAACCCTGCGATCATTATCAGTGCCGGTCCGGCAATAACGGATAAAGCAGACATCTGAGACATAAAGTTTGCTAATGATCCAAACTTCACTTCCAGAAAATAAATTGCCCAAACAAATACAATTGCCTTTAAAAAAGAATCTCTGAGAATCCCTACCACCTTGCTCTTCGAAAAAATCAATAAAGTAGCAAGAGCTCCCACTCCTATGGACTCATTCTTCTTTAACACTGAAATAATAGCAGCCGGTACACTTCCAACTGCAATTAATGCAATTCCCGCTCCAATCAATGCAGTAATATATTGGTATGGTCCGGACCCTTTTATCACATAGTTCAGTATAATCAACGAGATAATACCCAAAATCATACCTGTAAATATCTTTACTCCTAATTTTCCAACGGCACTTCCGGAAGTTAATGGTAATAATGATATAATATTAATAATCGCGGACATAAATACAACATCCATAAATGATTCTGCTGCCTTTAACGGAGCAGTATGGAACATGGCTGCCAGTGAACCATAGTCAGCAATATCAGACAAATATGGAATTCCTCCGCATATTCCCGAAAAAATCTGTGCCAGTTCAGACAAACTGGAAAAACTCAGCAATAGAAAGGAAAACACTACCAGCATAGCCATCGTAGCCGCAACATTTGCATCTATCTCAGCCAGACTTTCTGTTCCAGAGCGTCCAATCAGTCCGGCTGCAAACAGGCCTACACATACTACTAATAATACTCCAACAACTGATGTCATCTCTTCTCCTTTTCTGATACATCTATCAATACAGCTTTTTTTAATATCTCAAAATTTTCTTTGGAAGGAAGGATAAATCCACTGATCTCCCCACATTTCTTATCGATTGCAATTCCACTGTTTCCAATCTTTACCTGTCCCGGGCGGCCTCCAAATGCGATCCAGCTCTTTTCTGCATCATAGAATTTTGTAATCTCCTGACTGCCATTTTCCTGATAATATCTTTTTGCAATCTCCAATGCTTCATTTTTTTCTACCATTATTCTAAACCCCTTTACAACACTCTGTTATTTTTTTCGAAGTTTTTGCATCATCAATCCGACAGTAACGAGTACAGTTATCTTTGACATTATCAAAATACCATGATACATCCGATTCTCCGGTCTGCGGATCTGTAAAGTATGTCTTTCCATCTCGCTGCTCAGCAATAAACGTATGTCCGCCGTCTCCGACCTCCCACAGTACCACAACCTGAGCACGGGATCCATCCCCCCACTCATTCATAGCTTCTTCAATATCTGCTTTTCCATCTCCGATCGTTGCCCGGATCTCAGCATCTTCCCACACTTCAAATGGATGGTAAGACAGATAATCATCCGCATCATTACACGGAAGAGCTGTAACATCATAGCCTCGCTCCCTCATCTCATAAGTGGGAACACATCTCTGACAGTTGGTTTGCCATTCCATACCGGACTCATAATTCGGATTGGTTGCTTCCAGGTTCTCCTGTGGAGACATCTCAACAGACATCTTTTTCCACTCCTGTGTGTTGTCATTCTCTTTAAGCGGCGGAAGCTCATAGTCCGGGAACTCCTGCTTATGTAATCTTCTCCACTCCGGATCCTGAGAATAGGTCTCATAGTCTTCTCGCCCATAATTATGAGCATTCATATATTCCGTGAGATTCTCATAAGAAGTTTTTTCTTCCACAAGATCTTTTTTCGCTTCCATTGACTGAATCTTTTCATCCAGTTCTTCCTTCTGTGCTTTGAGATCATTATACTCTTTCAACGCTTCTTTGTACTCATCTGAGCCAATTTCTTTTGACAGGACATCCTCAAACTTTTTATCTATCTCATCGCTCATCTGCTTTTGTTCGAGCACAGCATTCTCGAGGGTCTCTTCCGGCAGTTCTTCTGTTTCTTCCGGTATTTCTTCTGATTCTTTTGCTATCTCTTCTGTTTCTTTTGTCTCATCCGGCACTTTTTTCTCTGTTTCCCCGGCAATTTCTTCTTTTTTAGCGCAGTCACTGAAATCCTCTTCTTCTATCTCCTGAATCTCAGAATGATTCCCTTTTATTCCTTCTTTCAATTCACAATCTTCGAAGTTTTCATCCACTTCCTCTGTTTCAGATACGTTCTCGACATTCTCCGTGGTTTCGTTCACTTCACTGTGATCTTCTCCGCCTTCAGCAGAGGAATGACCGCCGGTTTCCATATTCCCTGACATTGTTTTCTCCTATCATTCCATAATCAATACTGAAATCTTCTCTTTCATAAAACAGACGCGGATCCCATTCTGTATGACAGATAGTCCTCCGCGTCTGTGACATGATCAGCTATACTAATACTTTTCTTGTCTTTGGTCCGCTCTTCTTAAGGGCAATCTGCTCTCCGCCAATCGGTTTTCCGGAAGCCGGCACGGCTCTCTCTTTTCCCCAGTCCCTGATAGACTCGATCTTTTCAGGACTTGTCTGTGAAAGCGGCACAACATTATTGAATGCATTGATAATATTCTCTGCACTCATAACAAAATTATCATTTGCAATGGACCGATATGCCAGATCTCTGACGGTCGACTCCAGATCAGCACCTGTGAATCCATCACTTAATTCTACAATCTTATCTGCAAACTCTCCGCTGAATTCAAGATTCAGATATTTGCGCATATACAGGGCAAGGATATCTTTTCTTTCCTCTGCTGTCGGAAGATCAACAAAAAACAGCTCATCAAAACGTCCTCGTCTCAAAAGTTCTGACGGCAGCATGGATACATCATTCGCAGTTGCAACCACAAACACCTGTTTTTTACACTCCTGCATCCAGAATAAAAACTGTCCTACCATTCTGGTCGATACACCGCCGTCTCCTGATCCTCCTGTGGCTCCGGACAGTCCCTTTTCAATCTCGTCAATCCAGAGAATGCATGGAGATACATTTTCCGCAGTCGTCAATGCATCCTTCAATTGCTGCTCTGACTGTCCCACATAACTTCCCTGAACAGTTGCAAAATCAAGTCGATACAATGGAAGTTTCCAATTGGCGGAAATTGACTTTGCAGAAAGAGATTTTCCACAGCCCGGAACACCAACCAGCAGAATTCCCCGCGGCGGCTGAAGGCCTTTGGAACGGAGCTCATCACGCTTTTCCGGAGTCAGAAGCTCTTTTTTCTCATCCAGCCATTTTCGGAGTCCCGCCAGACCTCCGACGTCCTTGACACTCTCATCTACATCAATTTTTTCAAGCCCGGAGATATCAGAGAACAATCTGTCCTTTGCATAGCGGATCTCATCCATATCAGACTTGCGGATACACTTATTCGCAATCAATGCTGCAATTACATTTTCCGCTTCAATACGGGTCACACCTGCCAGTGTGGATGCTGCCTCCCGAATATCCGTATTGTCCCACTCGATCGGAATCTCATTCCGGTAATCATCAATATACTCTTTGATAATGGAATACATCTCATCTTCATTCGGCAAATCGATCTTGATCGTCATACCCTGGCGCTGCAGCTGATTCCATACAGAATTGTTCGTCAGCACAATTACCATTCCTCCGGATTCATTTGCCAGATTCACAAGTGCCAGTATCTGTTTCGAATCACTGTTTTCCGCACTGAGATCCGGAACCTCTGTCAGTACAATCGTGAGGTACTGTTTTCTCTTCATCTGCTCTGTCATAAAGTCAATTGCTCCATATACCGACTTATCATCGCACAGAGACTTGTCTGTGGAGATATCATATACCCCTTTTGTCAGCGTGTGTGCATAGAACGGAAGCTGAAGTTCATCTGCAATCTCTTTTAACGCATCCAGTGTACGCCCAGGCTCAATCGTATTAATAGAGATAAACGGAATTCGTGCAATTGAATATCTTTTCAGCAGTTCCTTACTTTTGTTAATATCGCTCATTTCAGTCTTCTCCTTTTCAGATAGCATTCACTTTGTGATTTTTCACAATGCTGAGCAGCTTTCCGCTCCTGTCATATTTTCGCTGATTATCCAGTGCAGACTGTTCCAGCTGCTCCTGTCTTTCATTCACATAATCAACAACTAATTGTACATACTGCTGTCTGTCTTTTTCCGGCAATACTGGCAAATTGATAGCTCTTGCCAGAAAAGCATATTCTTTTCTGGCTGTAAGTAATGCCTGAACGAGTGCGCCTTCACTCCATCCTGCTCGCTGCATATCCTTATTCAACTTGTCTGTTGCATGATTCAGCCTGTCATTTACAGCATCAATCAATCTCTTCACAAACCGGTCTGCAACTCCTGCCTGCCATTCGATCGTGCCATTCTGCATTGCTTCCAGAACTTCAAAGTCATCCGATTTGGATTTGAAGATTTCAAGTACATTTACCCATTCTGCATATGTATGTGGTGCCGGTATCATTATCTCTTTTTCCTCCTGACCATAACCTGTGGAGGTACCATATCCCAATCCGGAAGGCCCTTTGCAAATACACTTTCCGGTTCCTGATATACCTCTTTCCGCCTCACTTCTGTATTTTTCACCGGTTCAAGTGCCGGTGCAACAGCCGGTTCTACCTTTTTCACCGGTTCAAATGCCGGTGCAACAGCCGGTTCTACCTTCTTCACCGGTTCAAATGCCGGTGCAACAGCCGGTTCTACCTTCTTCACCGGTTCAAATGCCGGTGCAACAGCCGGTTCTGCCTTTTTCACCGGTTCAAATGCCGGTGCCGCAGCCGGTTCTTCCTTCTTCACCGGTTCAAATGCCGGTGCCGCAGCCGGTTCTTCCTTCTTCACCGGTTCAAATGCCGGTGCAACAACCGGCTCTGCCTTCTTCACCGGTTCAAATGCCGGTGTCGCAGCCGGCTTTGGCTCTTCCGGTTTCACCAGACGTGTGCCGCAAGCTTCACAGAACTTGGAATCTGGTTCATTCAATTTCTGACAGTTCGGGCATGGTATCATTCCTCCCGCAACCGAATTAATAAAATCCGCTTTAGATCTTGCATTCATGGTCTTCCCCCCTACATCTTGATTCTTCTGTTAGTCTCAGCAAGTTTACGTACATACTGATCCGGAGATATCTGCTCCAGGAAGTCTACTACCTTCTGGCTTTCTGCATCCTTTGCGGCATATTCTGCTCTGAAGTCCACCACCTCTGCGAGCGTTGCCCGTATCAACTGCGAACCATTCGTACGTTTTTGTTCATACTGTGCCTCAATACTCTGACGATTTGCTTCAACCTTCTTTTTCTTGGAGAAATGATTCAGTACCAGTCCTGCTCCTGCGATCAGTGCAATCAGACCCAGAAAAACGTTTCCAGCAATAAACATGAACACACCAATTGCGGCAACGGCTGCTCCCGCATACAGGCTGTATGTATCAAATGCGGACATCACACACTGTGCAAGTGCGTTTGCTTTTTCGTTATCTACAAGAGTATTAAACTTGTAGATCAGTTCTGCTTCATTCTGTCCGTCTGTCGTCTTATCATTAAATGTATCAATATTGATCTCAATCTCATTTGGTATTTTCATGCGATTCTGAGCAATCACATCATTATATGCATTACTTACCCATTCTTTTGAAAGTGCAAGTGCAAATTTCTGCGTAGAAACACTGGAATGGGTACTCTCCGGCTTCATTGCCGCATCTGTCAGTAACTGAGTAAAGTCTTTATGCGTTTCAAATGCAGTCTGTTCAATTGTCATACTCTGTTTTGCTCTATTTTCATCTCCGCCAAAATCAACTACAAACTGTTCGAACTTTTCTTCTTTTCTAAGTGGCAATTCTTCATCATCAAAGTCCGTTACGAGACTGTTCAGAATCTCATCCAGCTGTTCCTTGATGGAATCCGTAGATGCTTCCTGCGCAAAGATATTGGTAAAGTAATCCAGCATCTTGGCATGAAGATTGGCTCCTTCCAGAATATCCTCCAGTATCGGCCATGTCTTACTGTATTTCTTCAGGTATACATAAGAATTGGTATCGATCGGCTCCCGCTTGGCATTAATAGCGTCTGACCACTGTGTCGTCTGATTTTCAAAAAAGCCCGGTTTTTCGGAAAGATGTTCCATCCAGTCTCCAATCTGTCTGGAGATCACTCCCTCAGAATCTGCTCCCAGAAGTCCGCCGGCATATGCATCCAGAACAATAATCGCCTTTCTGTCAAGATCTTCTTCATCCTGATTTTCCAGATACCTCTGCGTCCATTTCAGGCATGCCTGTCTACGATCTGCTCTTCTGCAGATCAGAGCAAAAAACAGAGAGGTCTTTTCATCATTGCGTTTAATTCCTTCTTTCAATGCCTTTTCTGCCAGCTCCGGCTGATCATTGATCCACGCAGCCAGCGCAACCAGACAAGGTGCAAGCCAGTATCCCGGTGTAGAGATCATGATTTCCTCCGTTGCACTGCTGATTGTATCCTTCTTTACAATTCCAAGATCATCTGCCTGAAGGATACCTGTCGTCGTTCTTCTTACGATATCATAATGCCCATACTTCTTTTCCAGTTCCTGGCGAATCTTTACCAGACGGGTTTCTGCCTGCCCCAGTCTGTTTGCCCGAACCTGAACATTTACAAAGTCGTGAAACTCAGCAGCAAGACTGCCAATCTCATCATACACAACTTTGACGTCATTTCTTACGCCTCCGATCTCCGAATCCAGAGTCTGAAGATCTCTGTGGATCGCTCCCAGATTATTCTCAATTGCTCTCAGGTCGGCCGGTCGAATTGATGTAACTTCTGCCATATTTAAATCCCTCCTCATTGTGTGTGTATATATCTTAAATAGTCAGCCAGGATTTTTTGCTGCTGCCCATCATTAAGATCTCTTCTCTTCTGCAGAATATATCCGATACAACATCTGCTGACGAAATCGTTTTCCTGATTCAGTCCCTGCATCAGACCTGCATTTAAAAACATGCTCAGAACGGCCGGACGATAATTTCTGGCCGCCCACTTTTCCAATACTTTTTCTGTATCTACCCTGCTGTCAATATAGGTTTTGACTCTGTCGTAATATCTGCATCGGTGTTCACAGAACGTACAGCCCATATGATGCTCTGTAACCACATCATAGCCACTGGCAATCTCCTGTACGCGCCTTTGCACTTCCCGGATCACATCCTGTCGATTCTTCTCGTAAAATGACTGTACCAGCGGAAGCTTGACACATTTGGGTTTATTATCTCCCTCCGCATACACTGCCGCATATCCTCTTCTCAGAGAACTCAGATACTCGATCTGTTCCGGACTCATGTTCATCGCCCGTCCCATAGCTTCTCTGTCCTCAAGAGCGACTGTACGGTGCACGATCTTCAGATTCGTATTTTTTATCGTATCCGGCGCGATCTTTGTCGGAATCTGATCCGCGATAATAATTCCCTGTCCAAAAGTTCGGATCTCTGCAAGCAGATTGCAGAAAAATTCCACCGATTTTGCCCTGGTATTACCTCCTTCACCGCCTTCCGATACATTTTTCAGAAGACGATGTGCCTCCTCGATCATCAGAATATGCGACAGCTCCTTACTTCCCTTTGTCATGAGTGATTTGCGGTATTCATACAACTGTACCAGTAAGATTCCGATGACAAAGGATTTTGTCTCGTCGTCCCCCAGATCCTCCAGTTCCATAACGACCGGTCTCGACAAAAGCTCCCTGATCGGAACCGACTTGTGCGTATTCATCATGGCACCCTTGCCGCCAATCATCAGAGAATATATCCTGGCCTGAAGTGCGGCCTTTACATTCGACTGTACCTCCTGATAATACCCCATATTGTCTACTACTACGGCGATCTTATTATAGAGATCTGTAAGCGTCGGATACTCGGTAAGTCCATACAGATTCCGGTTTTCTACGATGTCCCATCCCCGGTCGCTGTAGATCTCATACACCGCCTTTTCCAGCACATACGGCATCGGTGGATATAGATCAAATGCCGCTTTAAATGTCGACAACAGATAATCTATGTGCGTCTGCAGTGAGATCCCCGGATTCGTTTCAAATGGATTGATACGATATCTGACAGAGGTGTCTGTCGCCTCGGCTCCCAGTGTAAATACCAGAAGATCCTCAAAACCTTTCAGATTCCGCAGTTCCCAGTATTCCCGCTTCGCAGATTCGATTACCATAAAGGGAACCCGATCCCGTCGCTCCCCGGCATTCCACAGCGTATTCAGAATCGACTTGGATGTATTGGTCTTTCCTCCTCCGGTGATTCCGATGATCAAAGCATGTCTTGTAAAATCATTTTTCTCGATACAATATTTATTCTCTACAGACAGACCGCTGTTACGTCCGGCCATGCTGATATCTCCGATCTCTACCGGATGCTGCATACTTCCTTTTGTCCTGTCTGCCACGTCAAATTCTACGTATTCATCTATGTAATATCCCGGAAACTCTTTTGCAGGCAGCTGACACAGAGTTGCCAGTTGATCACTGTTCAGTAATGTCTGAAATTTATAGATATAAAGTGTGATATCCTGCGGAAATCCATCTCTGTGCCATCTTCCCAGCGGATGAAGTTCCTGATTCTCGATCAGATCCGCCATCATATAAGTATTGGATATCACGTCTCTGATGGAATTGTATTCGATCACGCGAAATGGCTCCGGCCTGGACTCTTCCCCGGAAAAACTTGCCTTAATGATATTCCCGAGCCGCATTGCATCCAATTGATTGTCCGACGCATAATACCCGTTCATTCTCCACATTCCTCTGGAGATGCCATCCTTCAGATATCCCTCCAGAATCTCAAGATTTTCAAAATAATTTTTACTGTGAAAGTCCTGCTTCTGTGCCGTCAGATTGCCTTGTGCTCCTCCGGAAACTGTCTGATTAATCAACGAGAAGATCTGTTCCATCTCCTCCAGAATTCTCTCATGTCCAAAGGTCACGGCAATATTACTGATTCCGGAAGCCAGTATGATATAAGAAAACTTTCTTCCAAGCATTCCCCGGCAGATATTCTCTATCTGAAAACTCTTTTTTTCTGCATTCGCCTTATCCGTCGGAATTCCTGTAAAGAGTCCTCCATATTCTCTCGGACAGATCCGCAGCGGATTTTCACGGACATATTCCATATCAATCCCCGGATATTCCGATTCGTAGGAAGATTTCAGGCTATCCAGCAGCACCTTCATTGTGCCGACATAGATATTGATCCCTTCTTCGTCTCCAATGACAGCATATGCAAACGGAACACCATGTCTGGCACAGCTGTTCAGAATATCTCCCACCATCAGCCCCGTATTCAGATTCTCCTCACAAGTCCAGAATCTTGTGATTCCACAGATCTTCAAAAACTGCATGTTCCGGCATTCTTCATATCCGTCGGAACGAAAATTGCCATTGGGGATCATATCCAGTTCTTTTCTGCACACTGCAATATTTTTTTCCGAAGAAGTATAACCATACTGTACGTTCATAATATCATGCCTCGTCTTACGTTATTTTTTCCGTGTAAAGAATATCCCAAAGAGCACACCCAGTATCTTAAGGATGAACGGAAGACCGGTCAGGCATAGTACAATAATAATGGCCCATACAATTCCACCTGTACCAAACGCAGTGGAAATACAGAATAACATCCCGAAAACGATAAGCGTAATAACCCACGCTGCAGCAGCCGGAATTGTACGATCCGGGCGGATTGTCGTTCCGCTCGCCTTATTCTTGATCATCTTTGCGACCACATTATTGTTGGAATCTCTGTATCCATATATCTCTACATCGTTGTTTTCAGCGACTGCACCGGAATTCACTTTTCCATACACAATCACCTGATCACAGGCATTGCCCAGCGCATTCAGTGCACTTCCGGTGTAATCCGGGAACACCTGAAACATTGTAATATCATCATCCAGCGATATCGGAATCCCGGAAAACAGTGCCCGGAACCACTTTCCGATCATAGACTTTTTCTGTGTATCCACCGATATGTTCTTTGTAATTCCGCTGCATATCGGCTGATTTCCTTTGGCAGCTGACTTTACAGCCTGCGCTCCTCCTGGCTTTGTACTCCCTGAATCAACCGTCGTCTGTCCCTGAGACGAAACGGGTACCTGACCCGCCTGATATACCTGCACCTGATCATCCGCTTCCGGAACAATACTGTTTCCATAAGGATCCGTATTTACCAGAGATCCACCACCGCCCAGAAGCACTTTTCTTGTTCTTCCGCTTCCGATCACACGAGTGCTTCCCTTATCATTGCGAGGCTCTGCATAGTCAAGCGCAACTTTTCTTGTGTTATCACTCTGCATCGCAGATGCATAAGGATCCTGCCCGATCGCACACAATTCACACACATCGCCTTCATATTCCACATCATTCACTCCACATATCCTACATTTACAAGCCATAAGACCCTCCCTCGAAACCTCGACAATATCTTATTAAATTTTACAAAATACGAACTTATTTGTCAATGAATCCTATACTGTTGCATGTCTTTTTGCACATCTTTTCGCACAATACAGATAATTTATATTACTTCAGTACATTTTTCTTCTTATTAAAAAGGGGATTATCCCGTCCTTTATTGTCAGGATAATCCCCCTCATACCAATCCTATCATAATATCGAATTCACATATTCTATGAATCCCTTCATATTACTGATCTGCCTAATGTTGGTCAATTTTTCATATAATTCTTCTGCACGATCTGTATCGGAAACATATCGAACACATTCCATAAACTTTTCTTTCAACAGATTTTCCTCAAGTGGTCTTGACGGATCGCCTTTTGCCACCTCGACTTTTTTCCTGTATTTTGTACCGTCCTTCATGCTGATCACTATCTCAGCACCTCCCACTGCATCCGAGGAAAATCTTTGGTCGTCTGCGACTACATCCAGCTTTTTGCATAACGCAGAGATCCTGGGATATATTAATTCTTCTCCATCAAAATCATCCAGTGTAAGCTTCTGAGCTGCCAGCGCAAGAGCCACCCCATAAGGCATACTGAACTTTGCCTGAGAAGGGGAATCCGGATACGGAAAACGGTCATTGTACAAAGCCGTCTCCTGTGCATAACATACGCCGTGGCTTATTTCTTCTATATTCACTGCATATTCTTTTGCAAGTTCCATTGCCGCATCGACTGCACAATGTGTGTCACGACAGGAAGGATACAGCTTTCGAATGATTCCCGGTTCCCGAAAAACAGATATCCTCTCTCCTATGATACGTTCCAGCAGTTCTTCATCCAGCTTCTCCGCAAATGTAGCAAGATAGCCGCTTATATTCTCAAAAGACTCCGGACAACTGTCAAACCCTTTCTGTGCGGCAAGTGCACAGAACACTCCTTTCATGGCGGTATGACCTGCAGAGATATCTTTATTCATATAGCCATATACTGACCGTGTACCGGAAGCTTCATTTACTGCAATTCCCAGTGCATGTATAAGCTGCTCTCTGGTAAGCTGAAGCAGCCTGGCTGCGGCAGTCGTCGCACCGAAGATACCAACCGTTCCGCTGGAATCCCATCCGGCTTTATACCCTTCGGCAAAAAGAGTTCTTCCCAGAGTTCCGGCAATCTCTACACCGGTAATATATGCTTCCAGCACCTCATTCCCCGATGCGCCGACATACTCCCCGACTACCAGAGCCACAGGAAATACGGATATTGTCGCGTGTCCCGCCAGTCCCACAACGATATCGTCAAAATCTCTGACGTGTGCTTCCATCGCATTCAGCATGGCTGCATGCAGCAGATCCGTGCCATATCCAGGAGCACCAATCACACGATATTCTCCCGGCGCACATATATCTGAATACAATTCCTCCATCATCCTGACAGAGCGTTCCTTTGAACCGGCAAGCATACAGCCGACGATCTCTGTGACACTTTGTTCTGCAATCGTACGAACATCCGGGTGGATCGTATCCATATGGATCGACATTGCATAATCAGCAAGTCTTTCTGTAATTGTCATATTGTTTCTCTCCTGTTCTATCTTCTGACACTAACTCCATGTCCACTCCGGAAGCTTGATGATCTCTCCTCCTCGAAGTGCCGATTCATGTGACAGGATTCCGCTGCATGTAATATTTGCTCCCATTTTTGCATTTGGATATGGCTCTCTTCCTTCCAGAATAGAAGAGATAAACTCATGTACCAGATGCGGATGAGATCCTCCGTGGCCGCTTCCCTGTACGAAAGAAAGATGTTGATTATCATCATTATCGTATACACAATGTGTAGTAAATGGACGAATCTCTTCCGGAAGAAGCTTCGCATAATCCGGAACTTCTATATATTCTGCATTTTCTCCACAAAACAGGACATGTTTTCCATCTTCGGTCTGCTGCCATTCAAAACTCATCTTAGAACCATATACATCCACACTTTCCCGGTACTGTCTGACTACATTCCACAGAGATCTGGTCACTTCCGCACACAGATCGGAATCTTTGAATCGGATATGCGTCGTCTCAACCGCAAAAGGTGAGTGGTAATTGTCAATCATGGATTTGTCGATGGTTCCGGAACCAAAGCAGCATACTTCTTCTGCCTGATTTCTTCCCAGTGATAAAGTAGGTGCTATTGCGTGTGTTGGATTCAGCATCGGCGGGAACCCTTTCCAGTAGTCCGGCCAGCCCGTCATATCCTGCGGATGGGATCCTCTTAAAAACTGAAGTTTTCCGAGCTTTCCTGTGCGATACAGTTCCTCCAGATAAAGAAATTCCCGGCTGTAAACCGTTGTCTCCATCATCATATAGACCTTCCCGGATTTTTCCTGTGCATCCACAATTCGCTTACAGTCTTCCACAGACAGAGCCATCGGAATCGTACATGCTGCATGCTTTCCTGCCTCAAGCGCCTTACATATCATATCTGCATGAAGCTGTGGCGGTGTATTGATGTGTACTGCATCAATCTCATCGTCTGCAAGTAATTCATCATAATCCGTATATAGCTTCGGTATCTTCCACTGTTCTCCCAGCGCTTTCAGCTTTTCTTCCGTTCTCTGACAGACTGCCACAAGAGTGGCACCCGGATATGCCTGATAGATCGGTATGAATTCTGCGCCAAATCCAAGACCTACGATCGCTACATTTACATTTTTCAATTTCCGTCCCTCCTTCTTACAGTTTGACTGATTCTTCCTCATTTTATTGACTTTTTTTGTCTATTTCCTATAATTAAATATAGCATATACATATTTGAAGAAAGCGACACGGTTTAGTATATTTACGACATATCATCGGTTTTTTATATATAACAGGAGGATTCATATGACTCGCAAAGTAACAACACTTGATTTTTTAAAAACAGTCTCTTTCTCTTCCCTTTTCAGTCTGTGGGATCAGAATCATGAGACCAGCTTTTTTCTAAAAGATACGAACGGCGTTCTGGTGTTTGTCAATGACGCACTCGTATGCCAGTATCATCTGCAATCCAAATCTGACATCATCGGAAAAACGGATTTTGACATCCTCCCCTGGCATCTTGCTGCCAAATATCGCAACGACGATCTGCACATTCAGGAAACCGGACAACCCATGCCTGATATCTATGAACTGGTGGTGTCTCCCTCCGGTTCTCTTCGCTGGTCAAAGACCAGTAAGTATCCGGTCTTTGACACGAATGAGCAGATCATTGCCATTCAGGGTACAATGGATTATCTGAGTCTCGACCGACTGATCATGCAGAAGGCAACAAAACTTTATTATATCTTGCCCTACATAGACGAACACTACTCCACATTAACCGTCACCTCTCTTGCCAATGCCTTGAATCTGTCGGTGCGCTCTCTTCAGAGATACTTTAAGCTCCATCTGAACATGACACCGATCGAGTTCGTTACCTGTATAAAACTGCAGAAAGCCTGCGAACAGCTGAAGAACGGAAAGAACCTTCAGACTGTCAGCAGGCATTGTGGATTTTGTGATCAAAGTTATTTCACCAGAATATTTCACAAGCACTTTGGGATCTATCCAAAAGAGTACATCAAAAAATACTGCCGCTCCTGAGCAACAGATCTCTTTTTCATGGTTTTATGATTCTGCAAGATACTTTGCCGTGATCGTATGCCCGTTACTCAGCATCTCGAGAGGTGTTCCGGTAAATACAACTTTCCCTCCGTGTGTTCCGCCATCCGGTCCGATATCAATGATATAATCTGCCATCTTCATGACATCTGTATTATGCTCAATGACGATCACAGTATTGCCGTGCCGAATCATGGATTCGAATAATTCCATTAATGTACGGATATCAGAAGCATGCAGCCCGGTGGTAGGCTCATCCAGCACATAGATGTGCCCTTTTCCGCGCAATTCTTTTGCAAGCTTTACTCTCTGGCGTTCTCCGCCGCTTAAGGTTGATAACGGCTGTCCGAGAGACAGATAAGGCAGTCCCACCTCCAGAAGTGCCTCCAGATGCTTCCTGATCTTTGTATTATCCCGAAAGAATTCTGCCGCATCTTCTACGCTCATATCCAGTACTTCTACAATACTTTTTCCCTGGTACTTACACTGTAGTGCCTCCTCACTGTAACGCTTTCCGCCACAGCTTTCACAGACAGTGGTTACCGGATCCATAAATACCAGTTCTGTGGTGATGGTTCCCCGTCCTTTGCAGGCCGGACAGGCTCCTTTGCTGTTGAAGGAAAAAAGTCCCGCATCTTTCTGACAGGCTCTGGCATATACCTTACGAATTTCGTCAAAGAATCCAAGATACGTACAGGCCGTCGAACGCCCCGTTGCAGTGATTGCGCTCTGATCCACCAGAACCACACGATCCTCATACTCTTTGGCAAACACATCCCGGATCAGAGAAGATTTACCCGATCCCGCAACCCCGGTCACAACAGTAAGCACACCCAGCGGAATATCTACATTCACATGCTTCAGGTTGTGAACAGCTGCATCTCTTACCTGCAGCCACCCGGTTGGTTTTTCCGGTACTTCCTTTACCGGAATCTTTTCTTTCATCGCATCACCGGTTCTGGTACCGGACAAAAGCAGATTTTCATAACTACCCTGAAACAGGATCTGTCCGCCGCCCTTTCCCGCAAGCGGTCCCACATCAATCACCTGATCCGCAATGCGGATGATATCCCGGTCATGCTCCACCACCAGAACCGTATTTCCCTTGTCTCTGAGGCTCTCGAGCAGACGGATCATCCTGTGAACATCTCTTGGATGCATCCCTGTACTGGGCTCATCAAAGATATAGATCATCCCCGTCAGAGAACTTCCCATATAACGTACCAGCTTCAGTCTCTGTGCTTCACCTCCCGACAGCGTGGAAGACTCCCGGTTCATACTGAGGTAAGGCAGGCCTATATCAATCATGCGGCCCAGCGCTTCCGTCAGTGATCGTACAATCGACTGCGCTCTGGGATCCGTAATCTTCTTAAGTTCCTCATACAGCCTTGAAAATTCCATCTCGCACATGTCCATGATGTGATATCCATGAATGCGACAGGATAAAGCTTCCGGATTCAGTCTGGCCCCTTTGCAGTCCGGACATACGATCTCATCCATATATTGATTGATCTTCTTCAGTGTATGGTCACTTTGTTCCTCCGGCCCCTTCATCAGACAGAGCCGTTTAAACTGGTTATATACACCTTCTATTTTCTTGTCCAGTCTTTCCCCGTCTTTGGTACGACTTCCATACAGAAGAATATTCTGTTCCTCTTCCGACAGATCCTTCCATTTCTTATGAACGTCAAACAGATCCGGTCTCCGGTACAGCTTCCAGTAATATTTTCCCGGTCCAAAGGCCGGAAGATGAAAGATTCCTTCCTCATACGTCTTTTCTTCATCGATCAGCTTATGAATATCCAGTTCCATGATCTTTCCGATACCCGCACAGGTTTTACACATCCCATTCGGATTATTAAAGGAAAAATAAGATGCCGGTCCGATATGTGGTTCCCCGATCCGGGAAAAAAGAAGCCGTAAAGAAGCATACATATCACTGATGGTTCCCACGGTAGACCGGGCGTTTCCGCCCAGCCTGCTCTGATCGATCACAACGGAAGGATTCAGATTATCAATGTATTCCACATTCGGTTTTTCGTATTTGGGAAGCCGCCCCCTGACCCAGGCAGTATATGTCTCGTTCATCTGACGCTGACTCTCTGCAGCAATCGTATCAAATACGATACTCGACTTTCCGGAACCGGACACACCGGTAAATACAACAATCTGATTCTTCGGTATTTCCAGCGATATATTCTTCAGATTGTTCTGCTTTAGTCCTCTGATTATGATTCGATCAGTCTTCATCTTCATGATTCATCCTCCTTCATTTCTATTCAATCTGGAGTCATTGTACAGTCTCCCCATAAGGGGAGAGTCAAGAGCATATTTTCGTTTATCCCTGATTCTTTTCCGGAACTGCAGTCATCACAAGATATACTGCTCCCAGCAACAGCACTGCCCCGATCATTATGATCAGCATTTCTGTCGTGGTGACTACATGACCACGGAACACCGGATTGCAGTCCAATGAATCTGCGATTCCCGTAACCACCTCACCCGGAAACCCTTTCGCTTCCATCTCTTCAAACACGCCTCGAAGCATGTGATTCTTAAGCATGGAAGTTCCATATGTACTGGGAAGATATGACATTCCCTTCTGCAGACCCTTCGAAAAATTTGAGATTGGCATATATGCGCCGCAGACGAATCCATAACCTGCACTTACAATGGTGCCTACCGCAGACATCTGCCCCTGTGTCTTCAACGGATAGCATACGATACTGGACAGAACCGTACCAAAAAGGATCAGAACAACAATATCAATCACCAGTAACACAATATCTCCTGCATTCAGATACCATCCCATTGTCTTGATATATGCCAGGCATATGACGAGTGCCAGAAGATTCACCATCAGTGAATTCAGTACCGTAGAGAAAAAATACCCAAGATATATGACAGGCTTTTTCACAGGTGCCACATTAAAGTCTTTCCTTGAACCATTGGCTCTGTCCTGAATCATTGTCAGATTCACACAGAATGTTACTGTAACACAGCTTACTGCAAGAAGAGCTGCTGCAAGCTGTGAAGCAACCGTCCCGTTAATCAGTTTCTCTGACACATCCATGAATTCCGGAAGTGATGACTCAAATGACTGCTTATACACATTTGCCAAAAAGGTACCGTATAAAACGATCAGAATGATTGGCGTGATCAGAGAGGAAAAGAGCATTCCTTTATCTCTGAAAAACAACTTCCTGTTTCTGTTAATCAATGCGAATAATGTTTTCATAACCTACTGATTCTCCCCTCCAAGTGACTTTCCGGTAACCGCAAGGAACACATCATCCATGCCTCCTTTGACCACCTCATAGTCTCTGAACAACCCCTGATGAGACACAATTAGCTTTGTAGCAGCCGCCGTTGAAGAAACGGCGATCTGGTATCCGTCGCGGATGGCTTTATATTCCATACCCAGTGTTTTTATCTCCTCTTCTGTTACATCATACAGGGACACATAATCCTGCACATAGCGGTTCTTAAGTTCCAGGGGGGTACCTTCCGCAACAATACTTCCACTGTCAAGAATCACAACATAACTCGCAGAAGCTGCCTCCTCCATGTAATGTGTTGTTAAGAATACCGTCATATTCTCCTCGGTTCTCAGATGTTCAATGACATTCCAGATCAGTTTCCTGGTCTGCGGATCCAGACCTGTGGTCGGCTCATCCAGGATCAGGATTTCCGGTCTGTGGATCAGCGCCCTTGCAATATCGATCCTTCTTCTCTGCCCTCCGGAAAGCTTTCCGACCGGCCGATTCATAAACGCCTTAAAATCAAGTATTTCTGACAATTCTCTTAATCTGTTCTCAAAATCTTTCCCTGTAATTCCATACAGGGCCGCACGGCTTTTCAAATTTTCCTTCGCCGTCAGCGGCCGATCCAGAATGCTGTCCTGAAACACAACCCCAATCGCTCTTTTGGTTTCCTCCATCGAATGTTCCGCATCCATACCATTTACCAGTACTGTTCCGCTGTCTTTTTGAAGCTGACCGCAGATGATGGAGATCGTCGTACTCTTTCCGGCACCGTTGACTCCCAGAAACGCAAACAATTCTCCTTTTTTCACCTGAAAGCTCAGATCTCTTACCGCTTTTACATCACCAAACGATTTGTTTAAATGTTCAATTTTTATGATGGTATCTGATTGATTCATAAGTTAATATCCTCCAGTTTTTTTGCAATACTTAAAATAAGGACAACTGTTCTCCGGCCAGTTTATCCTCGAACCTATGCATATATTCAAATAATTGATTCGTTCTGTATTCTATCCCGGCCTCTGTACATTTCCTTCGCACCAGATTCATCAGTTCTTTCTCCTGTGGCACCGGAAGTTCATAGGCATTCCCGTAAGTTCTGATATACCGCTCTTTCATTCCCGGAAAATACTGATCCAGTTTTTGATAAAAGTACTGCCGATCCCCGTCCCTGAGCGTTACTCCAATTCCGAAAGTCATGATTCCATATACTTCTGCTTTCCGGCATTCCTCCAGCAACTGCATCATATTTTCTTCGGTATCATTGATAAACGGAAGAATCGGTGTCATCCATACGATTGTAGGAATCCCTTCTTCTTTCATAATATTCAGCACTTCAATCCTGCGCTTCGTCGTACAGACCTGCGGCTCCAGTATCCTGCACAGATCTTCCTCGTAAGTCGTCAATGTCATCTGAACAACACACTTTGTCTTTCGATTGATCCTTTTCAAAAGATCCAGATCCCGCAGGATCATATCCGATTTTGTCTGAATCGAAAGCCCATACCCATACTCATCGATCAATTCCAGACAACGCCTTGTCAGCCGAAGATTTTTTTCCAGATGCAGATACGGATCGCTCATAGCCCCGGTGCCGATCATACATTTTTTCCGTTTCCTGCGAAGTGCCTGCTCCAGAAGCCCGGGTGCATTGATCTTCACCTCAATATCCTCAAAATCATGGCTCATCTGGTAGCAGGTGCTTCTGGCATCACAGTATATACAGCCATGTGTACATCCTCTGTATATATTCATTCCGTTCTGTGCCGAAAGAATTCCTTTTACATTTACTTCATGCATGTCCTGATCTCCTGTATCTCTCACACCCGTCAGCATTACGGAGTTGGCGGAATGATGATTGCGGCAATAATATATGCCAGAATCCCGCTGCCTCCCATAACACAGAACAATACCCAAAGAAGCCTGACAAATGTAGGATCCACATTCAGATATTCTGCAATACCACCGCAGACACCATCCAACATTCTATTTTCTTTTGATTTATAAAGTCTTTTGTTCATCTTTTCATTCCTCCGCTGATTGATTTCATTCAAAAGCATCTTTCCCTGTCTTTACAACCATTATAAAAAACATTCTGTTAACCCGATAGATGTATTTTGCAGTGAAATGTGTCATTTTTATAGCGCCGGTAGATACACAAAGCCGATGTCCTGTGAGCATTCTCACAAGTCATCGGCCATACCCTTACCACCTTAGCATCCTTCGCTGCACCTGTGACAGCCTCTCCATGGATCCCATCTTCCCATACATTCTTCAGCTCCGATAATGATTATCGATTGTTATTTTTGTCTTCCGCTTTCGCTTCATTTCCTTTACAGATTCCATTTCCGTTATGGCTGCCAATCACCTGATTTTTCCGTGGCGAAAATATCATTCCTAACAAAACTCCCGTCAAAAACAACACAGCACCCGAAAGTACAATCTCACGGCCGGTGTATTTCCCTTCATTGATGCTGTTGATTAAAAGTTCACATTTCTTTCTCATATTCGTCTCCTTTTCATGTTGTATATGATTAATTATACTCTTTCTCCATACGTTTCGATAGGTACATATTATAGGTAAATGTGCCTTTTTTCAGAAATCCTCTGATTTTATGGAAGCAAAGTTCATGGTCTCTTTCACCTTTGCCTCAAAAACTTCCGCAGGAACAAGCGCGATTCCCTCCTGATCATCACTTAGAACAATTAATCTCTGTCCTCCGGTAAGACCAAATATATCCCGTACCGCCTTGGGGATGACAAGTTGTCCCCGTTCATTGATTGTAATGGATCCCCAGATGTTTTTTCCTTTCGGTGCCGGCGGTATGGCCGTTTTCCCATCGATTGTCTCCGATTTTAACAGACTGTCAATTGTAATTCCATATACGTCTGCCAGCCGCTTACATTTTTCAATATCGGGAATCGTAGCACCACTCTCCCATTTTGCATATGCCTGACGTGAAATACCGATTTTTTCAGCCAGTGTTTCCTGTGAAAATCCATGGATATTGCGCAGCATAATCAAATTTTCTTTTAGCATCGTGTCCTCCTTACTCCTGCAGCGAATTTACTGCTGTAATATAAACATCACTGTGAACCGTATGTATGATGTGGTCGCTGGTATCTGTTTCGACCAGACGGCAGTTGTCGCCAATATAAGACACCGCACGTTCTGCCTGTTCACGGGATGCGGCACAAAGCAAAGTCCCGTTTTCGCTGATACTCTCTTTTGCATGTAGATATATGCAGGGAACCTTAATTGAAGACAGTATCTCTTCATGTGTCAATCCGTGATTCCAGCTCAGATCATAGAACCTCTCACCATATGCAAAATCATACTCTTTTGCATATTCGAATACAAACCATATTGAAGACGGAAGAAATCCAATCCGAACCGCTTCATCCGGATGCTTCTGATGATACTTTTCCGCATAATCTGCGATACCGGGCATGGCATTCTTCATAAACAGTTTCCCCCAATAACAATTTCTCAGATAATATGCTTCCCAGCATTCTTTTTTTGCAGACTCATTATAGTCGTGAAGCGGCTGATAGGTGTCCAGATATGCAAAACTTTCTTCCCATCCCTCTCCTTCTGTAGAGAAGATCGGAGGATCTTCCAGCACCGCACCTGCTATATTTTTACCGCCAGAAGCTGCAAGATAAGCAGCCGTAATTGCTCCATTGGAATGTCCCGCCACAACCGTAGGACTACCTATCACATGATCAATAAACCAGATCAAATCATCACCGTTTACATCAAGATAATACAGGTTCTCGTCATGCGAAGATTCTCCATGACCATATACATCTACCGCATAGATATGCCAGTTTTTACTTAGCTCAGGCAGTACAAGTGCATAATCTTCCCACATACTCATCTGTCCGTGGATCAGCAGAAGTGCCGGTCTGTCATTCTCCACTTCTCCATAGTTTATTATGCTTCCGTCAGGCAGTGTTACCTGCTTTTCTTCTGCTCTCACCTCTTTTAGTGCTTTCTCATACTTATCGTACCAGTGCATATTTTTGTACCAGTAAAAACCAAAAGCCGCTGCCAACATTACAATTACAATCAAAACAACTATCCCAACTATTTTCATCACTTTTTTCATAAGTATCCTTTCTTTTTCTTCTTAATCTTATGAAAATTGTAATCTATAGTTGCCCGATAATCCATGACACAAAGATGTCAAAATCATCAAATTTTTGTTATGTCTGGTTGCCCCATATGATCATTCTTCCTGGAATAACTGTCCCGGAAGTTTTAATTTTTCCTTTATCGGAAACTCCTTATCAAATGTTTCCACCTCTGCTTTATCCACATAATATCCCTGTGGTGTTGCATACTCACCGGTAATGCCATTCAGATATCCCGGAATCAATTCCTTACACAAAAAGAAGGTCGCATCTTCTCCTTCCGGCAAGCCATGATAACGAATGCCGAAGGTACTTGCCGTGGTAAATCCACTCTTGCCATAAAAGTCAATGTTGCCTTCAAAGCAAACAGCGCCACAGCCAAGTTCCTTCGCTTTTTCTAATGAATAGTCCAAAAGAATTTTCCCATATCCCTTTCGCTTTCGTTCCGGTGTAATGCAGATCGGTCCCATCGTCATGATCGGGATCTCTCTGCCATCATCTGCCTTGATCTTTGCTCTCATAAACATGTTCTGACCAATCAGCCTGCCATCCTGTTCCATCACAAAATCAAGTTCCGGAACAAATGCCGGATCGTCTCGAAGCTGATTCAGCACATAATGCTCATAGCATCCCGGACGATAGACATTCCAGAAACTTTCTCTTACCAGATTTTCTACTTCTCGATATTCTTCTTCTTTTTCTAAGCGAATATTAACATTGTTCGTATTCATTTTTATCCCTTCCTGTTTCTTTTATTGATTTTTGCAATCGTTTTAAATTTTTGCTTTTTTTCAGCCAAATACCCTTCTGTATCTTCCGCATATCGATTCTCATTCATCAGTTTTTGATAAGAACGAAGTCGATCAATCGCTAATTTTCCTTGTTCCACAGCCTCCTGCACCGCACAGCCCGGTGTGCCTGCAAAATGTGTACAATTACGGAACCGACATTTTCGTGCCAGTTCCTCGATATCTGAAAATGTCTGATCGATTCCGTCTCCGGCATCCCACATCCCAAGTTCACGCATTCCCGGTGTATCGATCACCATGCCTCCGGACGGCAATAGGATCAGCTCACGATGCGTTGTCGTATGCCGTCCTTTATCATCATTTCTCAGTCCATTGGTATCCAGATATTTTTTCCCCAGAAGACAATTGATCAAGGTAGACTTTCCCACACCGGAGGAACCGATAAATGCGATGGTCTTTCCCTCGGTAAGATACGGGTATATCTGCTCATAACCTGTTTGCTCCTTCGCGTTTGTCACCAGAATATCCACACCTGCTGCAACAGAAGACACTTCCATAATCTTATGATCCAGATCCTCACACAAGTCCGATTTTGTCAGTACAACAATCGGTAATGAACCACTGTTCCAGGCAATCGAAACATAGCGTTCTAATCGTCGAAGATTAAAATCGTTATTCAGGGACATACACAAAAAAACGGTATCAATATTGGCAGCAACCACCTGCTCCTCATTTTTTTCACCGGCAGCTTTTCGGATAAAACTGCTTTTTCGCGGAAGCACATGATGGATCACTGCGTTGCCGCCATTTTCATTCCAGTCCACCATCACAAAATCACCGACTGCCGGATACTCTGATTTTGTCTGTATCTCATAGTGAAATCTTCCTGATATCTCTCCCAGTTTTTCTCCTTGTGAAGAAACCAGCCGGTATATTCCTTTTTCCTGCGAAAGAACCCGCGCAACGTTCAAGCCTGCAAATTGCTCCGACGATTTTTCAAAAGTCTCAGACAGACCATACTGTCTCATAGGAACCTCATTTTTCATATCACTCATTCTCCTCTCCCGGATTCAACATATGACTCTGTATAAAATGTTTCGTATGATTGCTGATAATATCGATATACTCCTCATTATTCCCGGCTTTATCGGACATACTGATCAGAAGAAAAAGCGGAGCATAATATTCTACCGCAAGCTGTCTGGGATTTTCCTTTTTCAATACGCCTTTTTTTATCAGCTCGCGAAACAAGTCTTCCATATATGCAACCGGTCCCGCAATCAGACACTGGCTGTAAAGCTCTGCCATTTCTTCATTTCTGTACTGCTCCAAAGTTAACATTTTTCGAAACGGAGATGCAAAATCATCCTCTGTCCAAAATATTAATTGTTCAATGGTATACTTTTGAATATCCTTCACAGATGTATGTTCATATGAGTCCGGCATTGTATCATATTGTTCAGCCGGCACCCGGTAATCCCTGGCACGTTTTGCGTCAATCTGTATCATTCGTTCAACAATGCTGTCAAAGATGGCACGCTTGTTTTTATAATGCCTGTACAGTGCACCTTTTGTTATGTTAAGCTCCTCAGCAATCGTTCTGACAGATACAGCCTCATAGCCATCCCTTGCAAATAACTGCAATGCCGTTATTAATATCTTCTCCTTTGTATCAGCCATATTGCATTCCCCCATGTGACATGTAATAGAATCATTCTTTTCGCACTTGTAAACGGTCGTTTACATACATTTTAGTAAACGACCGTTTATTTGTCAAGTGTTTCTATTTTACAACTTCATTCCACTCTGCCCCGTCCTCGTCCGTCCAAGTATCCGTTCCGTTATAGGTAAAATGCCGCTCTATACGATCCAGATAAGTTCCATCTGCCAATTTATATACGGTCGTCTTATCTCCACGAAGATTTACAATCTCTACTACATCTTCTCCCGGATAATTGCCTTCTGCATTCGTTTTTTCTGTTGCGTCACCCGCTGGCTCATTTCCTGCTTCTTCCTCTTCTTCCGAAACGGTTATCTCCAATTCTCCCGCATCCTGCGTCTCTTCTTTCTCTGTACTGCCTGAGTCCTTTTCGTCTGACTTTACGCTGCAGGCACAAAGTGTGATAGACAAAATAACAACCATTACACCCAAAATTACTTTTTTCATGTACATACTCCTTTCCTCTCTATAATACTCTGCAGGGCATTTCCAACTGCATATAAGCCATTACTTCTGTCGATTCCTTTCTTAGATTATCACCAAATGCAAAAACAGGCTTCCATCACACGGATTTAGGCCTGTTTTACACGGAATTATCTTAATTGGCAAATCGTATTCTGTCGATCAGTGATTCCTTCTTCAACGATTTTTCAATTACAACTACCAGAATAATCTGTACAAATATAAGCAGGGCAATCATAATAAGAGCGACTTCCAGAGGATAATGATAATTTCTGATACTGAACATTCCATGTTCTCTTGCCCATAAGAAAACCGGATATCCTGCCAGACTTCCACCTCCGATTGCAACAATCAACGTTCCGACTGTGTAAAATAATCCTTCGAACTGCAGCATTTTCAAAAGCTGCGAGTCTGTCATACCGACCGCCTGCAGCATACCGATTTCTTTTTTCCTGACATGGACACTGTGAATCATCGTATTGATCATATTCATGATGCAGATCGCCCCCAGGATCCCAAGAAATGCATAGCAGGCACCTCTTGTCAAAGTCATCGAAGACTTCCACTCATCATAATAAGATTTCCAGGTCTCCATCTGAATTCTGCCATTTTCTTCAATCATTGTCTTCAACTTTGCTTCTACATCTGCATCATATTTTTTGTTTGCAAAAATACGGTAATACATATTCAGATTATAGCTGCTGAAGGATCGAAGCCCTTCCTCTGCCATGATGAGATAGTTATATCTTGTAAATCCCAGATCATAGTCTCCGATCGCTGCAATCTCCAATTGTTTCCGGCATTTCTCGTCACCGTTCCGGGTTACGACATCAATAACATCTCCTATGTATTTCCGGTCGGCTCATCCGCCAGAATAATTGCCGGCGAGCTTACTAATGCTCTTGCGATGGCAACTCTCTGCTTCTGTCCACCGGATAAAGTATTTGGCATAGCCTCCACCTTATCCTCGAGTCCGATCTGTTCCAGTATTCCCATGATCTCTTCTTTCTTTGCTTTCCTTCTTTCTATTTTTGATATTCTAATCTGATCTCCCGGACGTTACAAAACCCTTACAAAAACAATTACAGTTTTGTAAGGGTCTAATTTTTTTCGGAATCCAATAACGGAAGCATAATCTGAAAGATACTCCCACTCCCGTTTTTTCTTTTCGCAACAATGGAACCACCCTGCTGCTCAATAATATTTCTTGCAAGGTACAGACCTACGCCTGCCCCTTCCTTAACAGTATTCTTCGTATTGCTGCCCCGGAAAAATCTCTTGAATATCTCATGTAATTCCCCTTCCGGAATTCCGATTCCCTCATCCTCAACCCGAATCAGGACATGGTTTACCAGACAGTTCACATGAATACTGACTGTGGTTCCGGACGGCGAATACTTCAGTGCGTTATCCAGGACATTGACCAGTGCTTCCACGGTCCATTTCCACTTGTATTATTCTGTATTTCATTGACGAGGTGAATAAATAATATGTAACCGCCAGGGCAATCCTTGTCAGCAGAATGAGCGCCACCATAATCAGAATATCGATCCGAATGTTCTTACCTGCATAATACTCAATATTCTCGTTCAGTCCATCGGCAATCTCCGGATAAATAATGGATAATTCCCTTTTTTGCTCTTCTAGGATTCGATTCTCAGATAATACTTTGCATACAAAAACAGTTACGATCAGTGCTGTCACACCCAGAATCAGGCATATTACCTTTACTTTTTGTTTACCTTTTCCGTCCATAAATATCCAAGTCCCCTAACATTTTCAATGCAGTCTGTTCCAAGCTTATTCTTAAGCCGGCTGATGTTGACTGCCACGGTGTTATCATCCACAAACTGCCCATCCAGTCCCCATACCTTTTCAAGAATACTGTCCCGGGAAAGAATATGCCCTGCATTTTCAAGAAGAAATATCAGGAGCTGTAACTCCGTTTTGCTTAATGTAACAGGAGCTCCTGCTTTTTTCACCTGCATATCATTTACAAACACCTCGATATCATCCGAAACATACACTCCCTGTTCATGATTGCCCAATCTTCTCATAAAAGCATTGACTTTCGATGTGAGGATATTCACAGAAAAAGGTTTTGTGATATAATCATCCGCACCGGTATCATATCCGTTTACAATATCGATTTCCTGATCCATCGCTGTCAGATAGATCAATACTGCATTGCTTTTTTCCCTTACCTTATGACCAAAATCCAATCCATTTCCATCCGGCAAAATAATATCGCTAATGACAAGGTCGATATTTTCTTTGTTGAATATGGATTGTGCTTCCGCTATCGAATAAGCAGAATACACATGATATCCTTCCTTGCCGAGCTTCAGAGTGATTCCTCTGTTTAAGTTTTCATCATCTTCAAGTAATAAGATATTTTTCATCATTTTTGTTACCATTTAAACTACTCATTCGGTGATATAATAAATGTAACCTTTCTCACCTTTCTCCCTTCCGCCGGTTTGTTTTGTACATATTTTTGAATGAGATCTCCATAAGCCTTGATAAAATCCATCGTTTCCTCATCACTCATCATCAGAGAAGCTGATGCGACCGTAAGAAGATCTCTATGCGGATCGGGATTCTCTCCGTGAAAATATCGATAAAATTCTCCCTGCAGTCCCATCAGTGCCGACTGGATCAGACCACTATACTCCTCATTGGTATTCTCATAGGGCACCTGCGATGCAATTGCATAGGTCTTCTCCACAGAACCACGCTTAAACTCTTCCTTCACCACAGTAATGATCTCCGCATCCAGAAGCACTTTTATATGGCGATAAAGACTGGCTCTCGGAATATCCGGCAGTTCCTCCCCAATCTCTGCAGATGTTGCCTCTTTTTTTATCATGATGACCTGTATGATTCGCTGGCGTGTGGCATTCATACAGGCTTCCATATAATCTTTTTTCATATCTGTTCCCCACTGCTTTCCTTCCGCCTCCGGATGGCGGTACAATCTGTTCATCATAATTC
>NZ_JAFBIZ010000089.1 GCF_021531995.1 Faecalicatena contorta | reverse complement strand
AGATAGGACAAAATAAAAAAAAGTTTGGTGCTGCCTGTCAAATCTTATCAATATGATACAAAAATAAGGGGCAGACCGTTAGCCTGCACCCTGTTTTAAGTTATTTTACGGTAATTATTATTTATTGTTTTCAGTATCATCTAACAATTCTGGTGTAGTTGCATTGGTTTCTGACAAAACACTGTGTCCAAGCTGTTCTTCAAGTGCCTTGCGTGCATCCCCGGCGATTTTGCCACCTGCAATCGTAACTTCTTTTGTCTGTGAAAAACCTTCTGGCTGTCTACTTCGTGATATTTCAGTTGCAGAAACTTCGGCTAGGAGGTTGAGAGCAAGTTCCGTGTTTGTCATATTGTCACGCAGATTCTCTTTCTTTAATCCCTTTAATTTTTTATATTCCTGAACGGATTTCCCAGACCATGCGATGGTAAGAATATTGGTAAGTGTTGCGAATTCTTTTGATTCCTTTATACCTGCATTTTGCCATTCATCTGTCAATTCTTTTCTAATCTCAATGGTTCTGAGACGTTGTGAAATCCATTTATCTGAATACCCTTTTGCTTTATATGTAGCAACCGCACGTTCCATTGCTTTCTCTGGATCAGCAATTTCTTCCAATCTTTCTGCACCGACTTTTGCCAGCCATGTTTTAAATGGCTCAGCTTTTGGTGAAGGAATTGACTGAATGATTCTAAGAATTCCTTCTGTGTTGGCGGCCTGTGTTTTTCGCATCTTCCCATCAGGTGCTAACATTTGAAGTGGGGTACAAATTGTACCCCACTTGGATTCAAGTGCTTTGTCACGGGCACGCATCTTCTTGATATATTGTTTGGGGTCAGAACTATCAGTCAGTACCTGTACGACATCAACAATCGAAAGATACCATTCTTCTTCGCCGGAGTGCCAAACTTTTCGGATACTGTGGTCATTAAAAAATTCCAAATCTTCATCCACCATGTTTTTTTTGTCTATGGAAATGGCATTTGTTTTTCCTTCTTTGTCATCATAAATATATACTATCATTATGTTCCTCCCTTGATATTTCTATGTTGTTTATTCCTCATCCTTTTTCGCCCGACACTTATATACATTATACTGATTTTTACATTGCGGAGAACAGAACTGCACATTGGAGCGGCTGGCTACAAATATCTTTCCACAGTGCTTGCACAGTTTCAGCGTAGAGTTTTCATCCGTTATCATAAAGGAAAACATCATCTGAATGGCGAGCATCAGGGAATGGAAATCCCAGACAATGGTGGGCTTATCTAAAAGTTCTATGTGGTAAGTCGGTGCAATGCCGCCAAAACATTCCATTCCTTTTCGGTATACATTCCGTTCTGCTTCCTCCAACGTATCATAATCCTGATAATACAGAAAGCTGGTAACAAAGGTAAAAGCCCAGTCAGAGAATACCGTGGTAATCCAGTCATAGCTTTCAGCATATTCCTTTTGAAAGCTCATAAGCACTGCTTGTGGCTTATCTTGTAAAGTCATAAATACCGCAAACATTTCCCGGCTATCTGTATTCCACGTAGATTCCCGACCTTTTTTTAGAAAAGAGATCTTGTCAAAAGGAAAGAAGTAGGCGAGGTAATCTTCCGTAGAAAGCGTTTCCTGTTTGATGAAATGATTCTTGGGAAGATACACCGCATCATAGGTGATAAATTCCGGTGTGGTCGGAAGTGCGGTCATCAGTCCAAGAAGTCCAAAATGTTCTGCAAAGCTCTGAATCCTCTGTTTCAATTCTTCCATAGAAGCTTTTTTCTGCATAACATCAAGACCAATTCCAAGAGCGGTCAGTACCAGCTCCTTATACTCCTTGATGGGATTGTAAAGTGACATTACGGCATCTTTTGCCGGAGTAAGGTACAAAACGCCGTCAGTCGATTCTTTCCATTCATATTTATCATAACGTACCCAGTGAGCACTGGTGCGTTTAAAAATGTTATCCATATTTCTGATACCTCTGTTTCGTCATAAATGTCTATTTTTATTGTGAGTAATTGCTATAAACAAAATTCGATTACATTCCAATCATATCATCTATCCATCCGTACTGCAATGTCTTTCTAAAAAGTTTCGTTCCTTCATAGTTGTTGACAGTCCGTTATCACATTTATACTGCAAAACCGGAATCAGCTTTTTGTGAATCTTCCTTAAAATGGTTGCTCTCACCTTACGGATATTCCGGTCAGACTGCTCATACATTTTCGCAAGACAGCATGTACTGTAATCCCTGATATATAAAAAATAGAAAAGTGCTTTGTGCTTTTCACTTAATTCACTTAGTATCTGTGAGATATTGCTGTCGCATACAAGCTCCTGCAATTCATAAGGACAGTCAAATATTACATCTAAAAATTCGCCCTTCATCATTTGCTGCCAGTACACACTTTGAATGGGTGCCGGAATAACAATCTCATCCGGAGACATGTTGTACTCAAACGGAACCTCGGCATCATCCCGGCAGACCTCGTGATAACGCTCACGTCTTTCACGGTTTTTATCCTCTTTGTCCCATGCGTCAATGACATCTTCAAAATCTCCCTGTGTTCTGGCAGCAGCTTCCATTCTTGCAATGGCAGCTTTTCGCAGGTCTCTTTTTAATATCAGCCGTTCGGCAACCTCAGGTTCTGCCTGTTCCAGTAAATCCTCTTCCGGGATGAAAGCATCTTCTTTAGTTTCCTCTTCCAGTGAAATCGTCCATTTATAATGCTCTTCTTTTTCTATCGTATCATCTGATTCTGGATTATCCGAATTATCAAAATAAAAATCTTCTCTGCTCTCCATATAAAAATCCTTTTTCAAAAAATCTTTTCAAAACAGTTCCGTTTTGCATCGGAATTTTCTCCTTTAGGTGAAGAAGTAATTGTTTTGATTGAAACAGATTACTCGAATTCAAGAAAGGAGAAAACGGAAAATGAAAAAAGGAACGATTCACATTGCCATTCGTGCCCCAACTGCTATGCATTTATTATAACAAACAAGTGTTCGATTATCAATTGTTTATTGAAGGAATGGAGGGTTTTTATGGAGAAGAAACAGAATGGTGAAAAGTGTACCAGTACTTTTACAAAAAGAATTGGAAACACCACCTATCGTGTCAATGTGCATTTCGCAGAAAACACAACGGATACCGTAGAGGATAAGCTGCTACACCTGATGGGTACAGTGGCGCTTACAGATGAAATTTCATCAGCTACTGATGAAGCAGAAGCAGTTTAAAAGGAGGAACAATCTTATGGTTAGAACACAGAGAAGTATTGAGGAACGCATTTCTGAAAAGGAAATACAGTATGAGCAGGTAATGGAAAAGGCGAAACAGTATCAGGCGCAGATGAAGCGGCTCAAACAGCAGCAAAAAGCAGAGGAACGCAAGAAACGTACTCATCTGCTGTGTCAGATTGGAGGAATCGTGGAAAAGGTACTGGATCGTCCGCTGGTGGAGGAAGATGTGATGCGTCTTTTGAATTTCCTAAATCAGCAGGAACGAAATGGAAAATATTTTACCAGAGCAATGGAAAAATGCCCGGATACGGGCAGTGAAATGGAAGGTGCCAAGAATGAGTAATTTGGTATCTTCTTTTTATATGTTGGGAGTTGCAGAGGCAGAAATGCTTTTGCAATTCCCTTTTCTCGTAAGAGAGAAGGGCGCACTTATAGACAGGCAGAGCCTGTCTGATATAAGTTTGCCACAGGTGGCAACCGGTCTGCGCTTTGCTTGCCGGGCTCGTTCCGTCGGCGGGGCTTTCAGCCAGACCAAGTTGTGTACTTGGATGACAGCAACTTGTGCAGTTGCATCGCACTCTTCGCAGAGAGCGGTCTTGCAGACGGCTATTTGCCGGATACGGCAAAATGGTAAAGCAAAAACCGCCTATGCGGTTTTTCAATATCATACGGGGAGGTGGTACGATGGCAATTTTTCATCTTTCCATTAAGATAGTCAGCCGAAGCTCTGGAAAAGGTGCAGTTGCCGCAGCTGCTTACCGGGCAGGTGTCAAATTGGAAGAAAAGGAAACCGGATATACGCACGATTACACGAGGAAAAGAGGTGTAATCTATTCGGAGATTTTTCTCCCAGCCAATGCACCACAGGAATATCAGAACCGGGAAATTCTCTGGAACGAGGTGCAGAAAGTGGAAAAGAAATCGGATGCCCAGCTTGCAAGGGAAATTGAAGTGGCACTTCCGGTTGAACTTTCAAGGGAAGAACAGATTACACTTTTGCAGAATTATATTGCAGAAAATTTCACTTCCGCTGGAATGTGTGCGGATATGGCAATTCACGAAAAGCATGTGGATGGGAAAACAGTTTTGCACCAAAATCCCCACGCCCATATCCTGTTGACCACCAGAGGATTCAAGGAAGACGGAAGCTGGGCTCCAAAGGAAAAGAAAACTTATGCGCTTGATGAAAACGGAGAACGGATTCCACTGATGGATGAGAATACTGGTTTGCAGAAACTCGGAAAGCGGAATGAGAAGTTATGGAAACGTGTTACGGTTCTGTCCAATGACTGGAATAGTCAGTCCAATGCTGAAAAGTGGCGCAGTTCCTGGGCGGATATGTGCAACCAGTATCTTGCACCGGAGAATCAGATAGACCACAGGAGCTTTAAACGACAGGGCATTGAACGGATTCCCACGATTCACGAGGGATACGCAGCCAGACAGATGGAGCGGAGGGGGCTTGCTTCGGAACGGATGGAACTTAACCGTGAAATAAAGCGGCTGAACCAAATCATTTCCAAACTGAAAGATACTGTTTTGGGAATAGGGAAAAGGCTGATGGAACTAAAGGACAATTTAATGAAAGTGAGGATGCACTATGGAGAAAGAAATATTGCAAAACGAACTTCCAATACTGGAAGAGATGCTCGCACTTATGACAGAGCAGCAGGAACTGATACTGGAGATTACGGAGGAGCTGCAGGCGGCGAATCAGGACTTGGCACAGGAAGAGAAAGTAATCAGGGAAAAGGACAGACAGATCAATTCGTTGCAGTCATTGGTGCAGCAATTGAACGACGAAAACGAACAATTGACGAAGCTTTAGAGAGGAGAAAAGAGATTTATGAACGATTTGAGAGGTTACAGAGACTCAGATCTGCTGGCAATGCTGGAACAGATGGAGCAAATGCAGGCGGAACTTACGGAAAAGACCCAGACCATACAAGCATTAGAGAGCGAACTACAGCAGCTTCCGACCTTATCCGAATGGCAGAACGTGCAGGTGCTGATGCAAGAGCAAACGACGCAGCTTCAGGAGCAGTCATTAAAGATTCGCAGACAGGCAGAGCATATCGTGAAGCAGAACGAGAGCGACAGGATTCTGAAAGACAACGAAAGATTAAGGCTCGAAAACGAGGAATTGACCGATAAGGCAGATGCTGCTTTGCATAAGCAGAAACAGGCAGAACAGGATGCAGCTTATGCAAGAAGCCATATGAAGATTAAGGAAGTGGAGGTTGAGAGAAAAGTGCTGTATGAAAAGTGCAAAAACTGTAAACAGTCGTTGCTTGACAAGGCGATTGTTTCCTACCGTAACCGAAAAGAGTATTTGGAAAATTATTTGTTTCTTTTTATGATGCTTTGCACAACAACTATGATACTGACGGCTTTTCAGCAGGAGGCATTTTGGAAAGATACCGTGGATTTCTTTACCACTTTCTTGAATGGCTGTGGAAAAGTGCTGGTAATGATAGTTGACGCAGAATGTGGACTTGCACAACTGCTCGCCGACATGATTAGTCAGCCGATATGGGGCAATGTAGTATACTGGATTGCATTGACACTGTTCCTCATCTCAACTGGAATCCTGCTCTTTTTTATCTGTCATATGGCGTGGGATAAGAATAGAAAAAAGATACGGTCAGGAATCAATATGTGGACTGTATCCATTGCAATTCTGCTGTTGATGGTGGTTGTATATCTTGGAGATTATATCCGAATGATTTTACCGATTAACCTATTCCTGCTATGGTTGATAGGTGTTGGGGTATTGCTTGCGATTGGTATATATGTGGCTGAATGTAGTAAATATCACTATTAAGGAAGTACAGCCCGTCACGTTGATGTGATGGGCTGTATATTTCAGATTTGAAATTCTGTTTCACCTATAGAATGAGGAGATACATTTAGGCAAATATTTAGATTACCTGTCTGTTTGTGTAAAAAGACTCTATTGCCCGTGCAAAGAAATCAGAAGCCCCTTCACCGTATTTTTCGTCTATCATTGGTCTGATTTTTTCATTGCGGTAATATTGCGCCTGTGCCATCATAAAGCCTTTTTCTTCTTTTATCTGGGAAAACTGTTTCATAACAAAGCCATATTCTCCGACAAGCTCTTTTACTTCAAAAGAATCTATGTCACAATTCTGTTTTGCAATCAGTTTTTGCAAAATCGCTTCTATCCGTTTGTTATAGCTTTCTGCAACTTCTTTGCTGACGGGAGTTCGGGCAACAGACAGAAACTTGTCCTTTCCACCGTACCATTCAACTACCTTTGCATAGCCTTTCTGCATTTCTTCCGAAGATACGACTTCCATATAATGCTTTTTCCATTGTTCAATGCTACCAAATTCTTTAATTGCAATATTTCTCATATTCTCCGGCATATACTCAAGCATGGTTTGGAACATTTCTTCTACTTCTGTTTTGGTAAAAATTGTAAAATCCATTTTGTTCTCTCCTTTCAGAATGTCATCAATGCTGGCAATCAGACGTTCCATTCGTTCTTTCTTTGTTACCAACATTTTTCGCTGTACTTGTAAAATCTGATTTCTATCAAGAGCCGGATTGTCCAAAACAGCTTTGATTTCTTTCAAGGAGATATCAAACTCACGGAAAAATAAAATCTGTTGTAATGTTTCCAGTGCCTTATCGTCATAAAGCCGGTATCCCGCATCACTTTTTTCTGTTGGCTTTAACAACCCGATTTCATCATAATAGTGAAGCGTGCGAACGCTGATACCTGTTAAATCTGATATTTCTTTTACAGTTCTCATAGCTACTGACCTCCTGTTCTTGATAAGATAACTTTAAGCTATGACGCTCCGAGAGAGTCAATAGGTATTTTGAATTTTAGTATAACATTTTTCTGCTCTAAAGGAAAAAGGTTGTTTGATATTCAATTATAATAATTCAAGACTGTCCTCTGCATCTACCCACATCTGTAAATTTCCATCCAATGCCAATGTCGCATATTCCAGTGGCTCATCTATTGCCAGTGCATTTAAGGCGCATTGTGAACCGGGAGTTGTCCGTAAGCCATCTTCTGCAACATTGCAGTCAATTCTTAAAGTATATCCATTGAATGTTGTTACATCAATACTGTTATGATACATATCGTATTCCGCATAAATTAATCTCATTTTTATCTGTCCTTTCCGTTGAAAATTATCTAATACATCATTTTATCCATAGATACCCGAATTTTGTATAGTTCTTATTTTATCCCTCAGAAAGTCAAACTCATGTTTCCCTGCTGATCCATATGGGATTTACAGCACTTGCCATTGGAAACCGGGTGGGACATGAAGCAGAAAAAATCACGTATCGGTATGCACATCTGTTCCCTACCGTGCAGACGGAGATGGCGAATAAGCTGGATGTGGAACGGATGGAAAAGGAGGATGAAATCTGATGGAGAGAACGTTGGACGCAAAAGGACGATGGAGAAACCGGACAGTGGGATTTAGGGTATCCGAGGAAGAAGCGAAAATGATTGACCGCATGGTGGCGTTATCCGGGCTTACCAAACAGGAGTACATCCTGAGAAAGTTGATGAACTGGGAAGTGACCGTGCAGGGAAATCCGAGAGTGTACAAAGCTCTGAAAAATCAGATGCAGCAGATTTTCGGGGAACTCAAACGGTTGGAAATGTGCAGTGAAGAAAATGAAGAACTTCTTCAGACAATCCAGATGGTTGCTGTGACGTTGAACGGGATGAAGGAGGAATCGCACCATGTGGAATTCCCGCAACATCCCTAAAAAAGAAAATGCCCCTGCTGGTAACAAGGACATTTCTAAAACTCATACAAACTTATGCAGGCTCTGGTAAAGCCTCATAGACAAAACTCAATCCTTACGGGAGAAGTCTGCCTATACGCATATAGCTTTATGTGTAGTATAGCAAAGTTCTCCTGTAACGGAAAGAGGGAAAATTACTGAAATTAATAACAAAGGATACAGGAGGACGGAACATGAACATTTTTCAGGAAGTGAAAGCACGTGTCACTGCAAGGCAGGTGGCAGAAAGATATGGGTTAAAAGTCAGCCGGAATGGGATGGCGTGCTGTCCCTTTCATAATGACAAACATCCCAGTATGAAGATTGATCAGAATTATTACTGCTTTGCCTGCGGGGCAAAAGGAGATGCAGTCAATTATGTGGCGGTGCTGTTTGGATTATCCCAGTTCGAAGCAGTGAAGAAGATCAATGAAGATTTTTCTCTGGGAATTCCAATCGAGAAAACAGAGATAAGAAGAAAACAAAATTCAGGTGTTAGGGAAAAAGAGAAGATTCCAACAAAAGAGGAACGGATTCAATTTGTTCAAAAGAAAATTGATCAATGGGCAAAGGATGCTGTGAATGTACTGTTGCGGTATCTGCGATGGATAGAATTCTGGAAGGAGTTTTACAAGCCGGAATCCACGGAAGAGGAATGGCATCCGCTATTTGCCGAAGCCTTACAAAATGAAAGCAAGATCAGTTATCTGGTGGACATGCTGATGTTTGGAACGGACGAAGAGATTCTGGATTTTTCCAGAACGGAAGGGAGGAGGTGAAGCGGTATGAACAGAGAATTGCAGAATATGAGCGAGGAGTCCTTGCAGAACTTAGAGGAGATTGTGGAAACAGAGCTTCTGACAGTGGAGGATATCCGGGAACGGATGGATACCACGGAAAAAGGGAAAATCCGTCAGTCCATTCAGAACTGCAAATATGCGCTAGAGCATGATCCCTGTCTGAAAGGAGCTATCTGCAGAAATGAAATGACGTGTCAGATTGACATCATGAAGAAAATGCCCTGGAAAAGGCGGGGTGTTCATATGACTGACACCGATATGAACAATTTGGCGTTATATCTGGAAAAGAATTATGGACTGACCAGCGACCGTGTAATTGCAAAGGCGATAGATATTGTGGCGAATGAAAATAGTTTTCATCCGATACTTCAACATCTGGAAAGCCTGAAATGGGATGGTGTTCCGAGAATACAGCATATGCTGACCCATTTCTTTGGAGCAGAAGATATTGCATATACCGGAGAGGTGATGAAGATGCATATGATGGGAGCCATTCGGAGGCTATATGAGCCGGGAGCCAAATATGACATCATGCTCTGCCTTGTCGGAGGGCAAGGAACCGGAAAATCCACCTTCTTCCGCTATCTGGCAATCAAAGATGAATGGTTTACGGACGATATGAAGCGGATCGATGATAAGAAGGTTTATGAATATCTGCAGGGACACTGGATCGTGGAAATGTCAGAAATGAACGCGGTGGCAAATGCCAAGAGTATCGAAGAGACAAAATCATTCCTGAGCCGGCAGAAGGATATTTATCGTATCCCTTATGAAAGGCGGGCAGAGGATAGATACCGACAATGTGTATTTTGCGGTACTTCCAACGACCTGAATTTCCTTCCGTTTGATCGTACCGGAAACCGGAGATTTGCCCCAGTCAGAGTATTTCCGGAAAAAGCGGAAACCACCATTTATGAAAATGAAGCAGAATCCAGAGCATACATTATCCAGGCATGGGCAGAGGCAATGGAGATATACCAAAGCGGAGACTATCCGATGACCTTTTCGCCGGAGATGGAAGATCACGTCAAACTTCTCCAGAGGGAATTCATGCCGGAAGATACCCAGACAGGCATGATTCAGGCGTTTCTTGATGCATACGAAGAAGATTATGTGTGTTCGACCATTATCTATCAGCAGGTATTTCATCAGGAAGGAATCGTGCCAAAATGGCAGTCAAAGGAAATTGGTGATCTGATGGACAATGAGATCGTTGGCTGGACGAAACATGGCAATCACAGGTTTGGTGGATCAATCGGAACGCAGAGGTCGTGGAAACGGATTCAGCCGAAAAAAGATGAAGAGGGTTTCCAAAAGGTGGATGAAAGCATGGAAATCCCATTTGATTAAGTATTACTTTTAAAATGTTTTGAGCCCTGTTCACATGTTTCTGTTCACAAAAATCCTAGCGAAATGTGAACAAGAAGGTGTGAACAGGAGCGAAAAAACTTTGAAAACAAAGCAGAAACGAGAAACAGCCCGGAAACGGGCATCAATAAAAATGGCGGATACGCCAGCTGAAAAAATTAATTATCAGTGCATATAGAATCATCCGGGTATGACAAAAAGAGCCCTCGGCGATTGAGAGCGAAATACACCCATCGCACAAGCTGAAGCTTATGCTCTGTGTCTTTCGTCCTCCCGGAGGGCCTCGCAGGGGCGTTTTATGGTCTGCAAAAGTATTCAAGGGCAGGTAAATAGCGAAAATAGCGGTGGTGATTTCTGATGGCAGCGTATCCGCCGGAAAGGAGGAAGTGTGAACAGACGAAATCATAGTTTTGTGATGGAAAGCAAGCTGCATGACGTAAAAGGTAGAGTGGATTATATCAGCAGCCCAAAGCGGCAGGAGAATCTGTATGCGGTCTTTTCCAATGTGGAGGACAGCTACTGGGATCTGCTTGCTGAACAGAATCAAAGGGATTTTGCAAAAAGTGGAACGGAAGGAACCTGCATTGAAGCCAGAGAGCTGATTATTATGTTACCGCCGAGCCTGATCGATTATGACCATGAGATTCTGCTAAAATATATAACATCGAAATTTCTGGAAAAGTATGATGTGGGCTGCTGTGCAGCTTTGCATCATAATAAGAGTAAAACGAATCTACATATCCATCTGATCTTTTCGGAACGGGAAATCCAGCAGAAAGTGGAGCGGAAAATTGCCAGTAGAAATATGTTTTATAATGAAAAGGGAAAGCATGTGAGGACGAAAAAGGAAATCCTTGATGAGGACGGAAATCTCCGATCCGGATGTAAGATCATCAAAAAAGGGGAAGTGTATGAGACGAATTTCTTTCAGCCAAAGAAAGAGGAATTTAAGTCCAATGCGTTTCTTAAAAATATGAAGCAGATTATGATGGATGCCATCAATGAGATTGTGAAAGATGAAAATGAGAAGCTGCAGGTATTTCAGAAAGGCGGTCCTTATCTTGCTACCAAAAAAATTGGGAAAAACAATCCCAAAGAAGCGGAGATCAGGGCAGATAATTATCTTCGGAAAGAATGGAACCGGAATGTGGATCGGGCATTGCTTACAGGTGCATCAGAAGTAGAAGTGATGATGGCAAAGCAATCACAGATTGATGAACCGGTGGCGGAGTCATTCCGGCAACATGGGCAGGATCCGAAATTATTTACCGGGATCCTTAAAAAAGCAGTCGGATACCTAAGGGGATTTGTAGAATTTCTGCGGGAGATGAAATACTGCGATAGAGATCCAGAAGGAAATCCTCTGATTGCTCATGATATACGGATTGACATTACGCCAGAACCACTTCCGGCAAAGCCGAAAGGAAAAAGACCTTCTTCCGAAAAGCAGGAAGCAGAAGTTATGCGGTTGCAGCAAATTCTCAATAAGATGAAAAAGCAGGAACAAAAGATTTATGCTATTGAGAAAGCAATCGTGAAACTGGAAAAAGATCTGAAGGAAGTAAAAAAGAAATGGTTCCACAAAAAAGAGCAGAAGGAACTGGAAGGAAAGATTGATGCGAAGAAAGCTCAACTGGAAAAGGCAAAAGATACACTGGATTTAATACCGGCTCAGCATGGATATCAAAATGCACTGGAAGTTACAAAGGCAATGAAGCTTGCGAAAGCGGAATTAAAGAAAGCTCAACAGGCTCAGAAAGTATGGGATGCGCCGGAACCAGAACCGGAGAAAATGTATCTGAGGATTCCGGCAAATATTCCGAATATGGAGAAACAGGAAATGCAGAAAAGCACCGGACAGAAAAGGAGTATTCATGAACGGTTGGAGGAGAAGAAACAGATTGCGGAGCAGAAGACGAAAAAGAAGATAAAATCAAAAGATGTGGGTATGGAACGATAATGGTGCTTGAAAAAATAACCGTGGATATCAGGATAAAACTGTAAGTCCAAGGTTATTTTTGAGGGGAGCCTACAACTAATAATGAGGGAAATATTATTCGTATTCTTCTAAAATTTCGGGATCATTTGAAAATGTATTGTCCCAGATAGATTCTTCAATAGCTTGAAGGCATTCATCTGTATGTTTTTTGATATCTTGTCCCCAGAAATGAATAACAGTGTAGCCGAGGAAAAGAAGTTTTTTATCATTTTCCCAGTCCCGGGAACGATTGCGTTCTATTTTCTTAATCCAATAGTCTGGATTTTTCCCTTTTTCAAGGCGGAGTTTTAATATTTCCCAGTCTTTACCATGGAAAAATTCACTATCACAAAAAATAGCAATTTTGTATTTGGTAAGAACGATATCAGGAGAGCCAGGAAGTGCCTTATAATTTTTATGATAACGGTATCCTTTGTGCCAGAGAGCTTTTCGTAGTTGAATTTCTATTGAAGTATCTTTACTATGGATTTTACTCATGTTTTTTGATACTGCTTTGGGGTCACGAGCCATATATGTATTCACCACCTTTTCTGATATAAGTTATTTTATCAAGGTGAATATAAAGTTACAAGTACCCATGACCATACAGGGTGAATTATTCGGTTGACGATATAAATGCCATGATTTATACTGGTAAGGTAAGAGTTGATTTAATGACGAGGTACCCGAAATGACGATTTCTGAACAGATCAAGGTGCTGTGCGTAAGGTCTGATATTAGTGTAGCTGAACTTGCACGGCGGATAGGTACAACACCACAGAATTTTAATGGAAAAATGAAAAGAGAAAGTTTTACCATAGCTGAATTAGAAGATATTGCAGATGCGGTAAATAGTTCTTTTGAGAGAAAATTCGTATTAGAAAACGGAGAGAAAATTTAA
>NZ_JAFBIZ010000088.1 GCF_021531995.1 Faecalicatena contorta | reverse complement strand
TTATTATACTATACTATATTCATTAATACACATTCTATTGTTTTGTTTTATCTTTTGAAATCTGATATTTCACCGCTTCATTTCAAAGCAGGAATCAAACATTTTCTAACTGATATGATCTGAAAGGAGGATCTTCCTATGTCCAACCGATTAAAAGAACATTTTCCCCTGATTCGTGACCGTAAGGAAATACTGTCCGAAATCCATACATCTCCCAATCTTTCCGCTACTTTCTACAGTTGGGAAGATAAGTATCAGAATGATTTTCTGGATTACTGCACTGGAATTCGGGGAATAAAACTGCTCTATGACTCTTTTTTTAAAGAGCTGTTCAACCCTGATACGGTACCGGAGCGATTGGAAAAACTTCTTTCACTGATCCTGGGATTCCAGGTTACAATTCTAAAAGTTCTTCCTTCAGATTCCTCCCGGATCGCCGCAGAATGCACACTCCTTGTTCTGGACATCGTTGTTGAACTGGAAGATGGCAGCATCGCCAATGTTGAAATGCAAAAAATCGGTTATGCCTTTCCCGGCCAGCGCAGCGCCTGCTATTCGTCTGATCTTCTTCTTCGACAGTACAAACGTGTGAAAGGAGAAAAAGGGAAAAAGTTTAGTTATAAGGATATAAAAAAAGTCTACACCATTGTATTTTTTGAAAAGAGCACTCCCGAATTTCACAAGTTTCCAGACACCTATCTTCATCATATGAAACAACACTCCGACACAGGTCTTCGTCTGAATCTCCTGCAAGAATACGTTTTTATCGCCCTTGACATCTTCAGACAAACACTGGATAATAAAAACAAAGAAATCACAGACGAACTTGAGGCATGGCTTACTTTTCTGTGTATTGATGAACCGGACACTATCCTGAAACTGATTCAATCCTATCCGGAATTCGAGCATCTATACCTGGAAATATACAGGCTGTGTCTGAATCTGGAAAGGATGATGGAGATGTTTTCCAAAGAATTAGCAAAGTTAGATAAAAACACTGTACAGTATATGATTGACGAGATGCAGGACACCATCGATGCACAAAACCAAACCATTGACTCTCAAAACCAAACCATTGACTCTCAAAACCAAACGATCCACAAACTGCAGAATACTCTGGAAGAACAAAGCAAGCTCCTTCTTGCTTTGAAGAAGGAGCTTGGCGATCAAAAAAGTCACAAGTAATTCATTCGTACCGGTTTTAGCTATACCAGGATCTTATCCAGCCATGAAAGCGCAAGATCTGGCCACTGCATAGCAGACGCATCTGCATGCTGTTTTTCCTGCGTCCAGCCATTCATGGATGCCTTCGTCCACTCTGCAGAAAACTCTCTGAGCGTCTCAGCTTTCGCTGCTCTGCGATACATCTCCGGAACACGATCCGGGGACTGTGTATTGAGCATCTTCAGCGTCTGCCACTGCTGCATCATAGTATATATGCTGTCTTTTCCAAGACGATTCGCTGCCCAGTCTTCGTCAGCAAGGCTCATCCCATGTCTTCCTTCCATAAAAAGATGTAATTCACAGGGAATTCCCGCATCACTGCAAGCTTTTGCATACAAAATACTGTTTTCCACAGGAACGGTCTCATCCGTCATGGTCTGCCACAGAAATGCCGGAGGTGTATCCGGCTTCACCTGCTTTTCAAGACTTGCCCAGATCAGCTCCTCCTCAGAAGCGCCCGTTCCAAACAGACGCTCAAAGCTGCCCAGGTGAGCCTTCCCTCCACTGGTAATTACCGGATAGCACAAAAGTGTCGCATCCGGACGATTGGATACTTCCGAATCCGGTTCTTCTTCTAACAATATGTCCTCATAATGAACAGCAAGACTTCCCACCAGATGTGCCCCTGCCGAGAATCCGCAGCATGCGATCCGATCCTTTTGCAGATTCATCTTCGCCGCATGTTTCCGAACATACCGAACCGCTCTGGAAATATCACGAAGCGGCAGTGTCCTAAGCGGCTCAAGCTGAAATGTGTTCGTTGAATATGTCAGTACAAATGCCTGATATCCTGCTTCGTAAAATCTCTTTGCAACAATTTCTCCTTCCGTCGGGCTAACAATCGAATATCCTCCACCCGGAACTACAATTATCGCCGGATGGGTCTGTTCATCTTCATGCAGATACGCCTCGATATTCGGAAGAAAATCACCTGCAAAAGGATACTGATATTCTCCTTTTTCCCATAATTCTATCTTTTCTCTTTTCATGCCTTTTTTCGCTCCTTTTATGATTCGTTGTTCCTATGCCTTTCTCTTAGATTGCCTGCTCTGAAGTCCAGCTTTGAATCAGTCTGGTCAAGTCTTTTCCACTTTTTATTTCTATATCCGCCAGACTCTTCTCATCCGGGCAGCTCCGGTTCCTGTGATTGAACCAGATCGTGTGCCATCCGGCATTGTGTGCTCCCACTACATCGTTCTCATAGGAATCCCCGATGTACCATGTCTCCTCCGCAGGAAGCTCAAGCTGTTCCTGGATCTTCAGGAATGCTCGCACATCCGGTTTATGATGTCCGATCTCTCCGGAGATAAACATTCTGTCTTCTTGAAACCACTGTTCCAGACCAAGAACCGATAATTTTCTTCCCTGATTTTTTCGATTTCCATTCGTGAGAAGTGCTATCGGCGTCTGCTTTTCCCTGCAGATATCCAGAATCTCCTTCATAAAATCAAACAGTTCGATCCTGGTCTGATAAGATCGGTATTCCTGTTCAAAGTCCGCACTTTCTTCCCTGGTAATCGTAAATCCCGCATCTTCACAAGTCAGCTTCATTCTCTGATAAAATGCATCTTCCGAACGAATCTCTCCTGCTTTTTCCTTTTCCAGTATAATGTCTGAAAACACTCTTGACCTGCTAAAAAGTGCTTCACAGACCACATCCGTTTTATCTGCCAGAACCTTCTCAAACGCTTTTTGAAATGGCCACATCAAGTCATACATCGTATCATCCACATCGAATATCAGATTCATCTTTTTTTACCTCCGAAGAAATTTTTCATCTTATCAGCTGTCTTTATTATACTCTATTATCCTGAAAAAGCACTGATTCTTGGGCAAGAATTTATGACACAATAAAATCCCCCTATAATGCCAGATAACAATCTATGCAAAGGGGGATAAAAAGATAATGAACGTATAGAAAAACTTTAGAAGAATCGTACAGGCACCTGTCTCTTCTTTAAGTTCTCATTGCGCCATCAACAGACAGGATTTCTCCCGTGATATAGCTTGCCATATCACTTGCCAAAAACAGGAATGCATTGGCGATGTCTTCTGCTTCACCAACACGTCGAAGAGGGATCGCGTTGATCAACGGCTGAATCATCTGCTCCGGAAGTGCTGCCACCATATCGGTCTTCGTAATTCCGGGTGCTACTGCATTGACACGGATATGGCTTGGCCCCAGTTCTCTGGCAAGAGACCATGTAAGTCCGTTCACTGCTGATTTACTGGTCGGATATGCAACTCCACTTGGCTGTCCACAGATGCTTACCATAGAGCTGGTATTCAGAATCACGCCACCGCCCTGTTCTTTCATGATCTTAACAACCGGCATAACACCATTCATGATGGCATTTACGTTCAGCTGCATGATCTTCGCAAATTTTTCCGAAGTATAGTCATCAATCTTCGTACTGTCAGAGATACCGGCATTGTTTACCAGAATATCGATTCTTCCGTATTTCTCTTTAATGGATTCGATCTCTTTGGCTACTGCATCTGCATCACCAAGATCCGGCCATGCTCCGGACACTTCCCACTCCGGATTCTCTTCTTTCAACGAGGCCAGTGCTTTATCTACAGTCTCCTGACGAGATCCAAACAGCACAACTTTTGCTCCATTCCCCAGAAATTTTTGCACAGTTGCGTAACCTATTCCACGAGTTCCGCCGGTAATTACTGCTACTTTTCCTTTTAGCATCATAAGTTCTCCTTTCTGTTAACTCAGATATTCTTTTTAATTATGTATACTATACTATTTCCGGCACATTATTTCCATAACTTTGTTAATTTATTTTCAAATTATGATATCTTTTTATCAAAACTCACTACACAATGGCTCTGAGCGTTCCGTTTTTCAGCAGCCATGCCTCTCCGCAGACGGTTTCTTTTCCATCTATGCACATCAGATAACTTCCATCCGGAAGAACCAGGAACTCTTTACCCATACTGTCCGGATAGGTAATATCTTCATACAGTCTTTTACCATCCAGCATACTGTCCTTTACCATCTGATAATGTGGCAGGATCATCGTTTTTGTAAGATCAAGTCCTCTCAGATAGCGCTGATACTCCGGATCTTCCGACTCTCCGGGGAGCTCGGGCTGAGCATACACAACGTCCGCACTGTTCATTGTGCCTGCACTGATTCCGATAATAATTCCATTAAAATCCTGTATTTTTTCCCGCAGACCGATCTGGCAGAAGAATGTATTCTGCGTCGGGACATGACCTCCACCAAGAAAGATCACGTCATAAGAATGAAGTACTTCCTCTGAAAAATCTGTCGTTCTTGCATCCCACAGATCAAAACAACTGATCGAAAGCCCTGATTTTTCTACTGCATCTGCGAAAAAAGAAGTCATCTCATCATTCTCCGGATAACCTTCCGGAGAAGCGGTGATCATCAGACATCTGGATTTTTCTTTCCAGTACTTCTTCAGGTTCACTACAAATCCGTTTATTTCATCCAGACCATCCACCGGTCTGCTTCCATCCAGCGGTCCCGTCGGACTGCTGGTCAGAAATACTGCTGCCATATATACCTCCTGTTCATCCCATCTACCCGATCTTGTCCAGAACTTCTTCCAGATCCAGCGTCAATGTTCCATCCTCCAGTTTAAAGCACGGAATTCCAACCTTTCCCTGTTCCTTCACAGCATCAAAGATAGCTTCCGTATCCCGCAGTTTGAGAAAGCGCTTCAGGTTCTGCATGTTATTGGAAAATTCCAGATAGACATAATCTGCCTTTCTCTCATCCAGTTTCTGAATTGCCTCCACACAATCCGGGCAGGCGTTGGTTCCGTATACAATCAGTTTCATTCTTATCTTCTCCTTTCTGCATCGTTGTATAGATGAGGTTATTATACCAGACTTCCGTCTTCTTTGCATGCAATATGCCTTGCAACATAGACCCCGCTGGCCGATGCATGCGAAAGAGAATGTGTCACTCCGCTTCCGTCGCCGATAAAATAAAGTCCCGGATATCTGCTTTCCAGATTCTCATCTACGGACACTTCCATATTATAGAACTTTACTTCCACGCCATATAACAATGTATCATCATTGGCCGTTCCGGGTGCGATCTTATCCAACGCATAGATCATCTCTATAATACCGTCCAGGATTCGTTTCGGCAAAACAAGGCTTAAGTCTCCCGGTGTTGCGTCCAGTGTCGGCGTTACCAGCCCTTCCTCGATTCTGGATGTCGTACTACGTCTTCCGCGAACCAGATCTCCGAACCGCTGCACGATGATGCCTCCTCCCAGCATATTGGACAGTCGTGCAATACTTTCCCCGTATCCATTACTGTCCTTAAACGGCTCAGAGAAATGCTTTGCAACCAGCAGCGCAAAATTCGTATTATCCGTCTTCTTATCTTCTCCTTCATAACTGTGTCCGTTCACCGTCACGATACCGTTGGTATTTTCATTTACAACGACACCTCTCGGATTCATGCAGAATGTTCGTACATTGTCCTCAAACTGTCTGGTCCGATAGACAATCTTGCTTTCATAGAGTTCATCCGTCAGATCCGAAAAGATCACTGCAGGAAGCTCCACACGGACTCCAATATCCACCCGGTTCGACAGTGTCGGAATCTCCAGGCTGCGGCACACGGACTCCATCCATTTACTTCCGCTTCTTCCTGCAGAAACGATACAGTAATCTCCTTCATACTGCTCCTGTTTCGCACAGATCCGAAACCGCCCGTCTTCCAGACTTTCCAACGTCTGCACCGGTGTATCAAAGTAAAAATCAACCTGTTTTTCCAGTGTCGCATAGAGATTCTCCAGTACCACATAATTGATATCGGTTCCCAGATGACGCACAGAGGCCTCCAGAAGATGCAGCCCATTCTGCATACAGATCTTCTTGAATCCGGAGCCGGCGGTCGAATACAGCTTCGTTCCTTCTCCTCCGTACTGCAGATTGATCTTATCCACATATTCCATCAGTTCAATTGCACTTTTCTTACCGATATGCCTGTACAGCGTTCCGCCAAAATCATTGGTAATGTTATATTTCCCATCGGAAAATGCTCCCGCACCCCCGAATCCACTCATAATAGAACAGGTTTTACAGTGAATACAGCTCTTTACCTTCTCCCCGTCAATGGGACATTTTCTTCCGGGCAGACTATGTCCCGCCTCAAACACTGCCACCGAAAGTCCCTGCTTTTTCTTCGTCAGCTCATAAGCTGCAAAGATCCCTCCCGGACCGGCTCCGATAATTATGACATCATATTTCTTCATACTGATTCCCTTTCCTTTCACTTTCTATCATGCATTCCTTTACTGAAAATATACTGCAAACCGCAAAACAAGTGTTCTGAGGGCAAAAAAATACCCCGGACAGTTGCGATAATCTCAGGATCATAGACAACTATTCAAGGTAGTTGGTAGAAACGCCTGACCAGATTACAGGCTTATACAATCTTCATTTATTATATATGCACCTGCATCCTGTGTCAATTCAAAATGACGCCACTGTTCCTGAAGAATTATCGTTTCTCTACATAGCTCCCCTCATGGGTCAGCAGCGCAATTTTATTCCGTATCCCTCCGCCGTAACCGGTCAGACTTCCGTCGGTGCCGATCACGCGGTGGCAGGGAATGATGATACAGATGGGATTCCATCCCACAGCACCGCCAACGGCCTGTGCAGACATCCTCTGCAATCCCCTGCTTTTTGCAATCTTATTTGCAATCTCTCCATAGGTCATAGTCTGTCCATATGGAATCATGTTCATAATCTCTATGACTTCCTGCCGAAATGGCGTAATATTATGGATCCGGATCGGCGGAACTTTCAGTAGATCCTTTCCGAAAAAATACTGATCCAGCCATTGCTCTGTCTCCAGAAACACCGGAAGTTCCTTTTCCTCGCAGTTTATCACATATTTGTCAGCGTCCTCTGATCCTTCAAACCACAGTCCGGTCAGATACTCCCCGTCACTGCACATAATCATGTCATCCATGTGCCCCGGGGTCTGATATTTCCACTGAAACAGTGCTGTTCCAGCTTCTTTTTCATAGAATATTTTCACGTTATATCACCTCATTGATCTGAATCGTAATTTTTGTTCCTGTATCTTTCTGACTCTTCAGCTGAAATGACAGCCTTTCCCCAAACATCAGATGCAGCCTCTTATAACAATTATATAAGCCCACATGCTCTGTCTGCTCCGGTGCCGTTCCATACAGGCGCCGCACAAGAACCTGTAGTTCCTCTGGAGCGATCCCCACGCCATTATCTTCTATCACGATCTTATCTCCAGAATCTCGCCTCCGGCAGCTGAGCATCAGTTTCCCGCCTCCGGCTTTGCATAAAAGACCATGCTCAATCGAATTTTCCACCAGCGGCTGAAGAGAGAAGAACGGGATATATCGGTCCTTCAATGCTTCATCACAGGTAATCTCATACCGGATCCGATCTCCGAACCGAATATTCTGGATAGCCAGATAATTACGAATATAATCCAGTTCCTGCCGTAACGTCACCGAGCTTTTCAGATCGGCAAGACTGTAACGCATCATCTGGGCAAATGAATTTAGCATCTCTTCTGCAGTATCATACTCTTTTAACGAAAGCAGCCGGGAGACCGAATTAATGACGTTAAATATAAAATGTGGCGTTACCTGTTTCTGCAGTGCATCCAGCTGTGCCAGATTCAATTGCTTTTCCAGTTCAATCCTTCTGTTTTCCGCTTTCAGTAATTCTTCTGTCCGTCGCGCAAGCTTCTCCTGCATCTGCGTATAGGCAACACTCTGAATGATGTAATTGGTAATTGTTGACAGAGCCGTTGTTGCCGCCTCGATCTGCCGACAATCCATAACAATAATATCCTGATAATCTGCTGCCAGCACCGGATCTTTCAGCCAGTTCAGTTCCGATGCAATCTCATCCTTCGGATAAGAATTTTCTTCTGAACAAAGAACCTGACCCGCAGTAATTGCACCGACACATTTCCCTTCAAAGACCAGCGGAATCTCAATATTTACCAAACCCGCATGACAGATATAGATGCACGGCTTCTTCGTCTCCATTGCAATCTCTATTGCATGCTTATTAGACATGGCACAATAATGTGCTCCCTCTTCTGTTTCATTAATCCTATCACAGAATCTGCAGAAATTTCCTCCCGGACCAATATGCTTTCCTTCCGCGTCTGTAAATACCACTCCAAATCCGGTCGCAAGAGAAAAGGAGGACTGTATTTCATCCTGAAACGTTTCTGTAATAATATCTCTCAGATTTAATGTGTGCATCTCTCTCCTCCCCTACAAATGATGCCGGAACTCCAGCGGAGACATTCCAGTCTGCTGCCGAAACACCCTGTTAAAGTGGGAAACATTCGAAAATCCACTGTTTACAGCGACTTCCTGAATAGATAACTCACTGTTTTTCAGCAAATATCTTGCATGTTCAATCCTTCTTATTGTAATATAATTTTTAATCGTAAGACCTGTTGTCTGATGAAACAGTTTGGAAAGATAAGAAGGGCTGAAATGTACAAGAGCAGCAAGTTCCTCCAAAGTCAGCGCTGTCTGAAACTTTTCATTGATATAAATCATAATCTGATCAACAGCATCATTGGAAGCCCCACTCTGTTTATATGCATATCGTTCTGTATATTCGGAAGATCCGGATACATTGCGCCTTTCGTTTTTCATACAGTTGTCGATCGTCTGAAGAATCTTCTCTTCTTTTGCCGGTTTTAAAAGATATGCATCCAGATTATATTCGATTGCTCGTCTTGCAAATTCGAACTCCGCATAAGCTGTATTCAAAAGAATCAGGATCTCCGGAAACTTCTTCTTAATCTGATAAGCAGACTCAAGCCCATTCATCAGGGGCATATTAATGTCCATGATAATAATATCCGGTCTCATCTGGCCGGCCAGTTCAATAATTTCTTTTCCATTACGGGCTTCGCCTACCAACTGGTATTCTGAGCGATGCTTCTCAAAAAGATTGGCCAGATAACGACGTTCAATTTCTTCATCATCTGCAATTAGTACTTTTCGCATGCTTCCTCTCCTTTCCTGATACTCTTCCTTCCCTGTCACTCACCATATAACACTTGCAATTCAATTGTACAATTTTTAACACTGGATGTATAAAGTATACTTGACATAGCACAAAAAATGCAAACATATCATCAAAAAATGCAAAATAAGATTCTATTTTACGTTATGATTTGCGATAATTATTGTCTATTTATCGAATTGTGGAATCAATATTTTTCTTATGTTAATATGTTTTCACAATGAAAAGGAGGATTTGAATCATGAGAGTAAATGACAGACATGTATCTTTTTATTATGAAAATGATACTGACATGGGTGAGATCGTAATTGACAAGGCCAAAACTGCATTGTTAGTAATTGATATGCAGCATGTATTTATTACAAGACCTTCTTACGACAATCCGACAGAGGAACAAAAAAAAGAAGCCGAAAGATGGGAACCTTTCTACAGCAAGATTGATGAGGTCGTTGTCCCAAACAATGCAAGATTATTAAAGGCATTCCGCGAAAAAGGCATGGAAGTCTGCTTTGCCAAGATTCAGTGCCAGAAAAAATGCGGAAGCGACCGTTCACTGGATCAGAAAGCGACCGGATATAATGAACTTCTCCTTCCTCCGGGAACGCCAAGTGCGGAGATCGTTCCTGAACTTGCACCGCTGGAGGACGAGATTGTTGTTACAAAAACAACCGACAGTGCACTTACCGGTACCGCACTTCGTCTGTGGCTTCACAATATGGGAATCGATACCGTCGTATGTACAGGTGTACTGACCGATCAGTGTGTATCCGGTACCGTCAGAAGTCTGGCTGACGAAAGCTTCAAGGTATGGCTCATCGAAGATGCCTGCATGGCATCCACACAGAAGATTCAGGACAACGAACTGGAGATTCTGAATAATATCTATTGTCATGTCATCAATACAGATGAATTGTTAGCAGCTTTGGAATAAGATACATAAGAAAGAGGTGGTATTATGGCAGAACAAAAATTAAAAAGAAACCTGAGTTTTATATCTATGATTGCACTGGCATCCGGAGCCGTAATCGGAGGCTGGCTGGCAGAAGCTCCTTACTGGTTCTCCGTAACCGGTGCCGGAGCAGCATTGATCTTCCCGATCCTTGCAATTCTTTTGATCCCGGTAGGTCTTACATTTGCTGAATTGACAGCAATGCTCCCGTTTGCATCATCTGTAGACATCTGGACAACCAGTGCATTTGGACATAAGACCGGATTCGCTGCACAGTGGATGATGTTCCTGGTACAGGTAGTAGAACCGCCGATGATGGCATTCATCTTTATTACGGCATTTGGCTACTTTATCCCGATTCCACAGAATATGCAGATCTGGATTGCTATCGCGATTGTTGTATTATGGTATATCATGTCTAACTTTAATGTAGGCATCACAGGAATGCTTGCCAACATCTTCTTCTTTACAATGATCATCATGTCTCTGATCGTAAGCTGCACGCTTCTGTTCAGCGGACACTGGTCAGCAGGAAACCTGACAGCCAACGGTGGATTCTTCCCACAGGGATTCAAGGGAATCTTCGTAGCAATGGCCGTCTTTTCTCTGAAATTCATTGGATTTGAAATGACACCAACCATGATTGAAGAAACCAACTTCCCGGTATCCAAGATGTGGAAGGTCATTCTGTCCGCATTATTCGTTCCGGCCCTTCTGTACTTCATTGTTGTAATCGCCATCGGCGGAATGGGATCCTGGGATATCGTTGCTGCAATGAACATGCCGGAACCGGAATTCGTTGCAATGTATTCCCTGCCGAAAATAGTTGCCATCATGGCAATCGTTGCCGGAATTCTTCATGCGACGACTACACTTATGGGATTCTGGACTTCTTCCGCAAGAGTTCTTTATGGAGCAGCCCAGTTAAACCAGCTTCCAAAAGCATTTGCTAAACTCAATAAAAAAGGACAGCCGGTCGTTGCTAACTTCGTTGTTCTTGCATTTACCATATTCTTCTGCATCTTCAGTGGAGACAACTGGGTACAATATATCTACGCAGTTTCCTGTATCGCAGCCGGACTTGTTTACTTTGTCTGCTGCCTGGATGCACTGGTGCTTCGTAAGAAACATCCGGATTGGAAACGTCCTTACAAAGTTCCCGGTGGAACTATCATATTCATTCTTGGAATGCTGATCTCCGTCTGGGTTATCATTGGATCCTGTCTGGAGCTTGCAATCGGAGGATATATCTCTCTGATTATCTACTGTCTGCTCGGTGTGGCAATGTATATGGTTATGGGACAATACCGCAAAAAAGATCCAAAAGAACATGCACTTATTACATTAACACCTGACGATATTGATAAGGGATATTAAAATTCCAACATCTCCCTCTACAGAACACGGGAGTGCCGCAAATGCGACACTCCCGTGTGGTATCTGAGATCTCATTTTCCTGCCACATATTCACATGGCTGTTTCCAATCACAAACTCGATATCTTGTTTCCTGATGGATTTTACTTCAATTATTTGCATGTATAAATTCCTTTTGGTAATTTTCGATGGTAATTTACGATAATCACCGCCCCGCTTGCTCTGTTCACCCCCCGCTTACTCTGATCAACCGCCCCTTTACTCTGCCCCCTGCAATTCAAATATCAGAATCCGTTCCCTGTCATCATTTCCCGGGAACAGATCCCTGCAGTCAATCTCATCCAAAAACAGGAATTCATCTATCATCATGAGATACGAAACATATTCATCTGAAGGATAATAAAAAAACATCTGAATCTCTCTTGGTGATATATAATACGATTCCAGAATCCGCCGAATTACCTTCTGCAATATCTCCAGAGAAAAGGGATTGAAAAAATAGATACGATTCACGCTTCCCGGGATCTCGTAATTCTCTGCATTCGCCAGATCAAACACAACTCTTCCTCCCGATACACCGGAGCGTTGATTGGCAGCCGCTTTTTCCCAGATTCGTTCATCATATTCAATTCCGACAGACTGACATCTGGTCTGATAAGCCAAAAAAAGATCTACGCGTCCTTTTCCACAGCCATAGTCCAGCAGTTTATCTCCTTTTCGGATATATCCGGTATTCGCCAGGCGTTCCAGTACCGGATACGGCGTCGGTTCGTAGGGATATCGATACTGATCCGCGTGTGAATCGTCTCTTCCCGTCGTCTTTATCTGCAAAAGCCTGTCCCATTTTTCTTCATTCATGGTTGCATTTCCTTTCCTCGAACGCTTCTATAAAAATATCTGCCTTACTCCTGCAGGCAAAAAAGCCTCTGCCTTACTCCTGCAGATAAGAAAAACCTCTGCCTTATTCCTGCAAATGAGCGAGCAGGAAACGCCCGTTCTCCTTAAGCCACCGGTTCCATTTCCAGTAATCCGGATATACACGCAGTACTTCCTGGTAAAATTGTTTCGAATGATTCATCTCTTTTCTGTGGCACAGTTCATGCACCACTACACTGTCTATCACCTCCGGAGGTGTCAGCATCAGCAGACAGTTAAAATTCAGATTTCCCTTGCTGCTGCAGCTTCCCCATCTGGTCTTCTGGTTTCGGATTGTAATCCTTCCATACGTAACGCCAACTTTCGGTGCATAATAAGCGACTCTTTCCGGAATTACCTCCACTGCCTGATCTGCAAGCTTCTGAATCTCCTGCCTCGTCAGCTTTCTGACCTCCCGGCGTTCTTTTGCTCTCTCCCTGGTCATCTCCTGATGTTTTAATATCCACGCTCTGTGTTTCTGCACAAATTCCCGGATCTCTGATTCTGACAGCCTCCCCGGAGCCCGGACGATCACCTGTCCGTCCGGCTTTACCTCCAGTCCGATCGTCTTTCTGTCAGAACGAATGATTGTATATTCTATATCTTTCTCTGAGTTTTTCTCTATATTTTTCCTCATATTCTGTCTGATTCTCTTCTTTCTGTTAACATCATTGACACATATATGAT
>NZ_JAFBIZ010000087.1 GCF_021531995.1 Faecalicatena contorta | reverse complement strand
CTAATGGAGTTATATATAAACATAGGAAGAGAAAAGGAAGATTCGTATGAATACAAAACGTGAAGATGTACGTAATATAGCGATTATTGCTCATGTTGATCATGGTAAGACAACTTTAGTAGACGAATTATTAAAACAAAGCGGTGTCTTCCGTGAGAATCAGGAAGTAGCCGAACGTGTCATGGACTCCAACGACATCGAGAGAGAACGTGGTATCACGATCCTTTCCAAGAACACTGCTGTCACTTACAATGGTGTTAAGATCAATATTATTGATACTCCGGGACATGCAGATTTCGGCGGCGAGGTAGAGCGTGTTTTAAAAATGGTCAACGGTGTGATTCTGGTTGTAGACGCTTTTGAAGGTGCAATGCCGCAGACCAAATTCGTGCTGAGAAAAGCACTTGACTTAAGCCTTCCTGTTATCGTCTGCATCAATAAAATAGACCGTCCGGAAGCAAGACCGGAAGAAGTCATTGATGAAGTTCTGGAACTTCTGATCGATCTGGGTGCTTCAGACGAACAGCTCGACTGTCCTTTCGTCTATGCATCTGCAAAAGCAGGTGTTGCTGTTCTGGATCTGTCTGATAAAGAACAGGATATGAAACCATTATTCAAAACCATTCTGGAATACATTCCTGCACCGGAGGGTGACCCGGAAGCTCCAGGTCAGGTTCTGATCAGTACCATTGATTATAATGAATATGTCGGTCGTATCGGCATTGGAAAAGTTGATAACGGAACTATCTCTGTCAATCAGGATATGGTCGTTGTAAACCATCACAATCCCGACAAACAACAAAAAGTAAAGATCAGTAAGCTCTATGAGTTTGACGGATTGAAAAAGGTAGAAGTCAAGGAAGCAACCATCGGATCCATCGTGGCGATCTCCGGTATCTCGGATATTTCCATCGGTGATACACTCTGCTCTCCGGAAAACCCGGAACCTATTCCGTTCCAGAAGATCTCCGAACCGACCATAGCCATGGATTTTGTTGTCAATGACAGTCCTTTTGCCGGGCAGGAAGGAAAATATGTGACCTCCCGCCACTTACGCGACCGTCTGTTCAGAGAACTGAATACAGATGTCAGCCTGCGTGTAGAAGATACAGAGAACATGGATTGCTTTAAAGTATCCGGTCGTGGCGAACTCCACCTGTCTGTATTGGTAGAAAATATGCGCCGTGAAGGATATGAATTTGCAGTCAGCAAAGCTGAAGTTCTCTACAAACACGATGAAAAAGGCAAATTACTTGAGCCAATGGAAATTGCCTATATCGATGTTCCGGACGAATTTACCGGTGTTGTCATTGAAAAATTGAGCCAGAGAAAAGGCGAACTGCAGGCAATGGGAGCTGCCAACGGAGGATATACACGACTGGAATTCAAGATTCCATCCCGTGGTTTGATCGGTTATCGCGGTGATTTTTTAACAGACACCAAAGGAAATGGTATCATGAATACTGCTTTTGACGGATATGCCCCATATAAAGGTGATATCCAATACCGGAAACAGGGTTCTCTGATTGCTTTTGAGACCGGTGAATCCGTAACCTATGGTCTGTTCAGCGCTCAGGAACGTGGAACTCTCTTCATCGGTCCCGGTGAAAAAGTATATTCAGGTATGGTAATCGGTGAAAATGCAAAGACTGATGATATTGAAGTCAATGTATGCAAGACCAAACATCTGACCAATACCCGCTCTTCAAGCGCAGATGAGGCACTTCGCCTGACTCCGCCGAAAGTCTTAAGTCTGGAACAGGCCATTGACTTCATTGATACAGACGAATTACTGGAAGTAACTCCAAAATCTCTTCGTATCCGTAAGAAGATTCTGGATCCAAAAATGAGAAAACGAGGAAACAGATCATGACATTTTTATGGCTGTTAGAAGGGATCCGTACTCCCTTCTTAGACAAACTGATGCAGTTCATCACATACTTCGGCCAGGAACTAATTATCATAGCGGTTATCTGCACACTGTACTGGTGTGTGGATAAGCGCTTTGCTTATCTTATGGGATTTACGTACTTCAGCGCCGGATTATGTGTACAGACTTTAAAAATAACATTCCGCATCCCAAGGCCCTGGATACTGGATCCAACATTCCATGCTGTTGAAAGTGCCGTACCGGGTGCCACCGGATATTCCTTCCCGAGCGGGCACACACAGGGGGCAACCTGCCTGTTTTTTCCACTTTCATTAAAAGCCAGACGGATCTGGCTAAAACTACTCTGTATTCTTGCATTTCTCTTAATCGGTTTTTCCAGGATGTATCTTGGATGCCATACGCCCAAAGATGTCCTGACATCTATGATTCTGTCTCTGATCCTTGCGTCATTACTCTGGAAATACCAGCATTTGATTCTGGATCAGGAAAAATCACGGAAGGCAATTGCTGCCATTCTCGTTCTCTCCAGTATTTGTGCTGCGCTCTATGCCCTGATTTTAAATGGGACCGGTACAATTGAAACAAAGTATGCCATGGACTGCTGCAAGGCTTCCGGTGCGGGTCTTGGATTTGCGATTGGATGGTATCTGGAACAGACTTATCTGAACTTTTCTACTCAATGTAAAAACCTGCAATCTCAGGTAAGAAAGCTTTTACTCGGCCTTACCGGTGCACTGCTTCTCAGGAAGGGACTTCCTCTTCTCCTGGGAACTTCCATCTTGGCAAAAGCAACAGAATACTTTATACTGGTGCTATGGGTACTCGTAATCTATCCATTTCTATTCAGTAAAAAAATAAGGAGAGAATCATGAGACAATTCGTATCAAGTTTTTTAAAACGAGTCGCAGTCATTCTGGAATTCGTGATTGCCATTATGCTGGCTATCGGAGTTATACTTCTGTGTCTTCGCATGGTTGTATCACTTGGGAATATTCCCGATCTGAATATCTGGCCGAACTATGACGATCTGCTGGAGACCTGTTTCAATCTGATCATCGGTGTTGAGCTGATCCGGATGATGTATTCCCATTCTCCCAACACCGTATTTGAAGTTCTTTTGTTTGCAATCGCCCGTCAGATCATTATCGATCACACTTCTGTCTACAGCAGTCTGATCGGTGTATGTGCGATCGCAGTACTATTTGCCACAAGAAAGTTTTTATTTTGTGAGTTTGATGTTGCGGATGAAATTATCTTCCGTGCTACCTCCAAGGCAAAGGCAGTCAACAAAATCCTGGGAGTCAATATTCCCTATGAACCCGGCGAAACCCTGCTGGATGTACTGTCCCGCAATCTGGCCGACCATGATATTGAACTCGGTGTAGGCGCCTGCTTCTATTTCAAAGACTGTGGACTTCGGGTTGCCAAGATGCACGACGGAAAAATTACAAGAATTGAAGTAATCCGTGCTATACATTAACGTCCAAACATGATATACTACATATATCAGATAGATTGTAATTCAAGGCAGAAATTGTCAGACTATACATTTTTTTCAATTCTGTCAAGTACATTTTATTTGAAATTATGTCGAAAAGGAGTTGGACAGCATGAAGTTTATCATTATCGGAAAGAACATCGATGTAACACCAGGTTTGAGAGAGGCCGTAGAAAGCAAACTGGGAAAATTAGAAAGGTACTTTACTCCAGACACGGAAATCCATGTAACATTAAGCGTTCAGAAAGAGCGCCAGAAAATTGAAGTAACCATCCCCGTCAAAGGCGGTATTATCCGCTCCGAACAGGAAAGTAACGATATGTATGTATCCATTGACCTCGTGGAAGAAGTGATCGAGCGTCAGCTTCGCAAATATAAAAACAAACTGGTTGCAAAGCATCAGGAAGGAAGTAACTTCAAGGAAGAATTCATTGAAACAGAAGATAATACAGAAGATGGCAACGAGATCCGGATTGTCCGAACCAAAAAATTCGGATTCAAACCAATGTATCCGGAAGATGCATGTGTGCAGATGGAATTACTTGGACATGATTTCTATGTATTCTGCAACGCAGAGACTGACGAAGTAAATGTTGTATATAGAAGAAAAAACGGAACATTTGGATTGATTGAACCGGAATTTTCATAATTCCATATCTGAACTGACACATTAATTTTACGGGGCTGTCCTGAACTACATATTCAGGACAGCCCCCGTTTTTACTCAAGAACAGTTGGAACTCCATCAATTTCTGCAAAATAACAATCCTGAATCACCTGCATCTTCACCTGCCCATTCGTTCCTTCCACCAACGCATCCTGTACTTCTCTTTGCATACTTTCCGGAACCAGTACATATATATCCACTTTATCTGTATATTCCGTATCCAGAACCTTCAGGTTTCGCTGTGCCAGAATGTACTGGATCTTCCCAAGTCCCGTATAATCCGTAGCAATATGAAGTTTAACTCCATGAATCTTGGTTATAATTACAGATGAATGAAGTCCTTCTCTTGCAGCAGATGAATATGCGCGGACCAGTCCACCAGTTCCAAGTAACGTTCCTCCAAAATATCTGGTTACAACTACTGCAACATTACGTATCTCCTCTCCATTCAGAACATCCAGCATCGGTTTGCCTGCTGTTCCGCCCGGTTCCCCGTCGTCACTGCATCTTTGCAGCTCTCCGCGTTCTCCGATCACATATGCAAAACAATTGTGTGTTGCATTCCAGTACTTTTTTTTCATAGATTCGATAAAAGAAAGGGCTTCTTCCTCTGTTGCAGCAGGAATCACTGTCGCAATAAAACGTGACTTTTTTTCTATAATTTCTCCCTCTCCACCTTCATAAACTGTCTTATATTCTGATAACATATGTTCTTTCTCCTGTCTGTTGTCACTCTTCTACATATTAATATAACGAATTTCTTAAGATTTTCCTACCGAAATATGAACTTTTTATTTTTTTCTTTATTAACACAGGCTTATTTGCTATAATGACATGGTATAAAGGAGGCCAAATCGCATGAATTATGGAAAGAAAAAAGCTTCGAAGAAGCAAAAGAAAATAACATCCAAATCCACCATGCAGGGAAAACGTGTCGGCATCCGATTATTCAAAGCACTGCTTTTATGCATTATCGTTCTGGCAGTGATCGGAGTTATCGGCGGTGGACTTTTTGTCAAAAAAATACTTGCCAATTCCCCTGATATCTCTCCGGAAGATGTAAAACCGCAGGGATTCACTACTTTCGTTTATGCCGACGATGGCACTACGGAGATTGAACGATTTGTATCTTCCGGTTCCAACCGTGTATACAAGTCTATAGACGAAATTCCAAAAGATCTTCAGCATGCTTTTGTTGCGATCGAAGATGAACGTTTTTACAAACACAATGGTATTGACCTTCAGGGTATTGCACGTGCTGCTGTTGTAGGTATCACCTCCGGCGGACACTTTTCCGAGGGAGCCAGTACACTCACCCAACAGCTGATCAAAAACAATGTATTTCCGAACTTCACAAAAGAAAAAACGTTCTATGACCGATTGGAACGTAAGATTCAGGAACAGTATCTGGCACTTCAGATTGAAAAACAGATGGACAAGGATACGATTCTTGAAAGCTATATGAATACAATCAACCTTGGACAGAACTGCCTCGGAGTGCAGGCAGCTTCCATGAGATACTTTAACAAAGATGTATCTGAACTGACACTTTCAGAGTGTGCTGTAATCGCCGGAATCACACAGAATCCGACAGACTACAATCCGATCACCAATCCGGAATCCAATCAGACGCGTCGTGATAAAGTATTAAAAAACATGTTGGATCAGGGCTATATTGATCAGGCCGCATACGACGAGGCAATGGCTGATGATGTCTATGCCCGCATCCAGACAGTCAACAACAGTGCAAGCGTTGACGACAACCCTTACAGTTACTTCGTAGATGCACTGGCAGAACAGGTAATTAACGATCTCTGTGAACAGCTTGGTTACACAGAGACTCAGGCATATAATGCTGTATACAGCGGCGGTCTCAGCATCTATTCTACACAGAATCTTGCCATGCAGCAGATCTGCGACGAGGAGATGAACAACGATGCTAATTATCCCGCACTAAAAGAATACGGTCTGGATTATGCGCTTACCGTTACACGTGCAGACGGTACGGTAGAAAATTTCGGAAGCAATAATATCAAAGCCTATGTAAAACAGACATATGGCAATGAACAGGGACTTCTCTACTCCAGCGAAGAAGCTGCCCGTGCAATGGTAGAAGAATGGAAGGCAACCATCGCTCAGGAAGGCGACACTTATGATGAACGTTTTGAAATTACTCCGCAGCCACAGGCATCCGTAACCATCATTGATCAGTCTACCGGACAGATCAAGGCCATGGTCGGAGGACGAGGCGCCAAGACGACAAGCCTGGGGCTTAACCGTGCATATACGGGTGCTAAGAGACAGCCCGGTTCCTGTTTCAAGATTCTTGCGGCTTATGCTCCTGCACTGGATTCTTGCGGCAAGAGCCTTGCAACCACCATTGTAGATGAACCGTACACCTTGAAAAACGGGCAGCAGCTCCGTAATGCCAACGGAAGATATGGTGGCCCAACCACGATTCGAAAAGCCATTACCTGGTCGATCAATGTATGTGCTGTAAAGTTAAGCGATGAAATCACCCAGGAACTGGGATATGAATACTGTGAAAAATTTGGCATCAGCACTCTGGTAACCAACAAGGAAATCAATGGCGGCATCTACGATGATAAGACAACGCAGACACTGGCACTTGGCGGTATTGCAGAAGGTGTCTACAATTATGAAATGTGTGCAGCTTATGCTACCATTGCCAACGGCGGTGTTTATAATCAGCCAACTCTATACACAAAGATCCTTGATCATGACGGAAATGTACTTCTCGAAGGCACCGGGGAATCCCGTACTGTGATCAAAGACAGCACAGCGGCTCTTCTTACCAGCGCAATGGAAGACGTAGTGAATTCGGGTACCGGTACAGCATGCAGACTCGGTAATATGCCTGTAGCCGGTAAGACGGGTACCACAACTTCCAACGTAGACCTGTGGTTCTGTGGATTTACTCCATATTATACCTGTGCGGTATGGGGAGGTTACGATGATAACAAACCTTGTAACTCAGACACGAATTTCCGATTCCGAATCTGGAAATCCATCATGAGCCGTATCCATCAGAATCTGGAACCAAAAGACTTCAAGATGCCTTCTTCCGTAGAGAAGAAAACCATCTGTTCTAAGACCGGAAAACTGGCTGTATCCGGAAGCTGTCCTGCAATAACAGAGTATTTTGCAACCGACACGGCTCCGACGGAAGTATGTCCGGGCCATAAACCGGTAGAACCGGAAGAACCGGAAGAAGAGGTTGATCCATCAGATTCTGTGCCGGTAGAACCAGTAACTCCGGGTGACAATACCGGCGGCGGTACCGGCGGTGATCCCGGAGGGAATCCGGGTGGAGGCACCGGCGGCGGTACCGACGGTGATCCCGGAGGAACTGTCCCTCAATAAATAACAACAAAAAGATAAAGAAAGAAGGGATTGTCTCAAATATAACCAGACAATCCCTTCTATTTTCTTTCTTTTAAAGGATCAGCTTTGCTGCTCCACATATGCCAGCATCATTTCCTAATGTTGCCAAAACAAATTCTGTATCTTTATTTGAGAAAAATGCTTTTTTCTGGAAATTCTTCTCTACATATCCCAGAAGAATCTCTCCAGCTCTTGATACGCCTCCTCCGATTACAATCACTGCAGGATCAGTGACTGCTGCCAGATTGGCAAGTGCATATCCAAGATATTCACCAAATTTCTCTACAATCTCTTCCGCTACTTTATCGCCTTCTTTTAATGCATCAAACACTGACTTTGCACTGAGATGACATCCTCTCAGTACGGTATCTGTATCATCCTTTTCCAGTCTCTTTCTGGCAAGTCTTGCGATTCCCGTAGCAGAAGCATACTGCTCCAGACATCCGGTTTTTCCACATCCACAGTGTTCGGTCTCTTCATAGTTCACACACAGGTGACCAATTTCTCCACCAGCTCCGTGTGCTCCAACCAGCGGACGCCCATTTACGATCACGCCGCCTCCCACACCGGTTCCAAGTGTAACCATGATCATGTTATCCTGTCCCTTGCCTGCTCCCAGCCACATCTCTCCCAGAGCTGCAACATTGGCGTCGTTGCCGGCTTCTACCGGAAGACCTGTCAGTTCTTCCATCTCTCTCTTTACCTCTTTATATCCCCAGCCAAGGTTCGCCGTATTCTGAACAACGCCCTTTGCATCTACAGGTGCAGGAATTCCAATCCCGATTCCGGACATTTCCTGTACATCCAATCCTTTTTCTTCCATCTTTCTTTTCAGAGATTCTGCGATATCCGGAAGAATCGCTTCACCTTTATTCTCTGTACGGGTCTTGATCTCCCATTTTTCCAGAAGTTCTCCTTCTGTTGTAAAAAGTCCGATTTTAACCGTTGTTCCTCCGATGTCCACTCCAAAGCAATACTTCATTTCGCTTTTCCTCCCTCTATTTTTTCGTCAGATTCTGCTGAACACGTTTATACAGCTCCTGTGCTGCATTATATCCCATCTGCTTCTGTCTGTGATTAATTGCTGCTGTCTCAACGATGATGGCAAGATTACGTCCGGGACGAATCGGCAGATGATGACATACAACCTTATTTCCAAGAAATTCTGTATACTCTTCTTCCAGTCCAAGACGGTCATACTCTTTATCCCGGTTCCACTCTTCCAGTGTGATTACGAGATCAATATTCTCTGTCTCCCGGACGCTCAATACACCAAACAGCGTCTTAACATCTACGATTCCAATTCCGCGAAGCTCAATAAAGTGTCTCGTAATATCCGGTGCTGATCCAACAAGTGTCTCATCGCTGACTCTTCGGATCTCAACCACATCGTCACTTACCAGACGATGTCCTCTCTTAATCAGCTCCAGTGCAGCCTCGCTCTTTCCAATTCCGCTTTCGCCCATGATCAGAACTCCGACACCATATACATCAACCAGTACACCGTGAATAGAAATACACGGTGCCAGCTCAACGTTCAGCCAGCGAATCAACTCAGATGTAAATTCTGAAGTCTTCTTTTCCGTCTGAAATACCGGAACATTCGCTTTTTCAGCCATCTCAAGCAGCATTTCCTCCGGTGGGAGATTACGACAGAATATCAGACACGGAATCTGATAAGACAGAAATGTCTGATAGATCTCCTTCTTCTTCTCTTCTTCCATTTTCTCCAGGAATGTATACTCTACGTATCCGATGATCTGAACCCGGTCAGAATCAAAATGTTCAAAGAAACCCGTCAGCTGAAGTGCCGGCCGGTTGATATCCGGAACTTCTACAAAGGTATCTGACAGATCCACATCCGGAATCAGATTTTTCAGATTCATCTTTTCTACGATTTTTTGCAGTTTCACCTTATTTGCCATCTTTATCTCCTTCATACACTCTATATTCTTCTCAAACACCTCCTGCAGGCAATTGACATATCAGGAGGCAATTGAAATCCACCTGTTGTAATTATAACACACTGCAGAACATTAGTGAAAAAATTTATATACTTCCTGTGCAGATTTTTCGTTCATAGACGGCAGTTCTTTCAACTCCTCTACCGTAGCATTTCTGATCGCCTCTATATTTTCAAAATTTCTCATCAGATCTTTTCTTCTGGCCGGTCCGATTCTGGGAATATCGTCAAGGATCGAATGCACCTGCCCTTTGCTGCGAAGCTGCCTGTGAAAAGTAATTGCAAATCGGTGTGCTTCATCCTGTATCCTTGTGATCAGCCGGAAGCATTCTGAATTTCGATCAATCGGAAGTTCCTGGTTCTGATAATATAACCCTCTTGTCCTGTGATTATCATCCTTCACCATTCCACACACAGGAATATTCAGATGCAGCTTATCCAGAACCTGCAGTGCAATATTAACCTGCCCTTTTCCCCCGTCCATCAGGAGCAGATCCGGAAATGAACTGAATCCTCCTTCTCCTTTTTCCTCTCTCTCCAGAAGCCCATGCTCGAATCTTCTCGTAAGCACTTCTTCCATGCTCGCATAGTCGTCCGGCCCCTGTACATTTTTGATCCTGAACTTGCGATAATCGTTGCGTTTCGGCCTTCCTTTCTCATATACGACCATGGAACCAACAGAATTAAAACCGCTCGTATTCGAGATGTCATACGCCTCCATCCTGACGATTCCCTGAAGTCCAAGTATCTTCTCCAGTTCCCTGACTGCTCCGATGGTTCTTCCCTCTTCTCTTTTTAATCGTTCTTTGTCATTCTTCAATACCATCTGTGCATTCTTCTGCGCAAGTTCCACCAGCTTTTCTTTTGTCCCTTTCTTGGGCACTTTCAGATGAACGCGATGTCCTCTCTTTTTCGTCAGCCATTCTTCTACCAGCTCCTGATCTTCAATCTCCTCCGGAAGCATCAGTTCCGCCGGTATATAAGGAGTTCCGGCATAAAACTGTTTTACAAAGCTTGACAGAATCTCCCCTGAAGTATCTTCTTTCGCAACCTTCAGATAAAAATGATCCCTGCCGATCAAGCGTCCTCCCCGGATAAAAAACACCTGTACCACCGCATCTTCCCCTTCCAATGCAGCGGCAAGAATATCCCTGTCATCTCCTGCTGTATCCGTAATCTTCTGCTTCTGTGCGATCTGCTGCACACTGGACAGCAATTCCCGATATTCAATCGCCTTTTCGAATTCCAGAGCCTCTGATGCTGCCTGCATCTTATCCTCCAGTTCTTTCAGGATCGGGGCATAATATCCATTCAGGAAATGCAGAACCTCCTGTATCGATTTTCTGTATGTTTCTCTGGATACATATCCCTGGCAGGGCGCTTCACACTGATGAATGTGATAATTCAGGCAGGGTCTTTCCTTCCCTATATCCTTTGGAAGATTCCGGTTACAGCTTCTGATATGGTATAGTTTCCGGATCAGTTCTATCGTATCCTTTACAGCCCCCGCACTCGTATATGGCCCGAAATATTTTGACTTATCCTTTACCATTCTTCTCGCCATCATCACACGGGGATAGGGTTCCTCCACTGTCACCTTGATAAAAGGATACGTCTTATCATCCATCAGCATCGTATTGTATTTTGGCCGATGTTCTTTGATCAGATTACATTCCAGTACCAGCGCTTCCAGCTCTGAGTCTGTCACAATATACTCAAATCGGCTAATATGAGTCACCATCTGTTCTATCTTAACACCTTTATTTCGGCTGCTTTGAAAATACTGTCTCACACGGTTCTTCAGACTGATCGCTTTTCCCACATAGATGATTGCGTCCTTCTCATCATGCATGATATATACGCCCGGTTTTCCCGGCAGTTTTTTTAGCTCTTCTTGTATATCAAATGTAGTATTCATATGTCTCCCCTCACAGTTTTTCTTTTCCTTCCCGTCTTTTGCATGAAATCCAGGATAAAAAAGGAGAAGCCGCATTGTTTTTTGCCCGCTTCTCCCTCTCTTTTCTCCGCTATTCTTCTTCCATTCCGGAAGTTTCCGGCTCTTTCTCTTCCTGAGTCAAAGTTTCCGGCTCAGATGGTATCTCCGGTGATGTCTCTGCCTGCTTCATCACAAAATTATCACCTTCCACCGGATTCATACCGATTCTTACTTCTTCTTTCTTCGGTGCATCCGGGTCAATTCCTTCTACTTTGTGGAAGATTTCCATAAATTCTTTTCCGGTTATGGTCTCCTTTTCAATCAGGAAATCTGCGATCTCATCCAGAGATCTTCGATGCTCTGTCAGAAGTCGTTTCGCTTCTTCATACGCCTCCTTCAGCATCTTCATCACTTCTTTATCGATCTCAGAAGCTGTTTCCTGTCCACAATTGCTTACCGGCCTTCCGTCCAAATATCTGTTCTGAATCGATTCCAGTCCGATCAATCCGAACTTTTCACTCATACCATACTGCGTGATCATAGCCCTTGCAACATTCGTCGCTTTTTCAATATCATTGGATGCGCCTGTAGTAACGGTATCAAATACAACTTCTTCTGCAGCACGACCTGCAAGCATGCCGACCAGCATAGCTTCCAGCTCTTTCTTCGTGTTCAGGAATTTCTCTTCTTCCGGTGTCTGCATGACATATCCCAGCGCTCCCATTGTACGCGGAACGATCGTAATCTTCTGCACCGGCTCGGAATCTTTCTGAAGTGCGCTGACAAGCGCATGCCCCACTTCATGGTAGGATACGATCTTTCTCTCTTCCTGACTCATAATGCGGTCTTTCTTTTCCTTACCTACCAGAACGACCTCGACTGCTTCAAACAGATCTGACTGTGATACCGCATGTCTTCCGTGTTTTACGGCATTGATCGCAGCCTCATTGATCATATTGGCAAGATCAGAGCCCACAGCTCCGGAAGTTGCGAGCGCAATCTCTTCCAGATTCACGGTCTCATCCATTCTGACGTCTTTGGAATGCACTTTTAATACATCTACCCTTCCTTTCAGATCCGGTTTTTCGACAATGATCCGACGGTCAAAACGCCCCGGTCGGAGCAGTGCAGGATCCAGAATCTCCGGACGGTTGGTCGCTGCCAGAAGTACCAGACCTTTATTGCTTTCAAATCCATCCATCTCTGCAAGCAGCTGGTTCAAAGTCTGTTCACGCTCATCATTGCTTCCCAGCTGATTATCACGGCTTTTACCGATTGCATCGATCTCATCGATAAATATAATACAAGGTGCCATCTGCTGTGCCTGTTTGAACAGATCACGGACTCTGGATGCACCAACACCAACATACATTTCTACAAATGCAGATCCACTCAACGAAAAGAATGGTACCTTTGCCTCTCCTGCCACCGCTTTCGCAAGTAATGTCTTACCTGTTCCCGGAGGGCCTACAAGCAATGCACCCTTGGGCAGCTTCGCTCCAACGCTTGTGTATTTCCCGGGATTATGCAGGAAATCAACCACTTCCTGCAGAGATTCCTTCGCTTCATCCTGTCCCGCAACATCCCTGAATGTTACACCAGTCTGCTTCTCCACGTACATCTTGGCGTTGCTTTTTCCTATGCCCATCATGCCTCCGCCCTTGGCCATCTTTCTTGTCATCCAGACAATCATTCCTACCAGAAACGCAATCGGAAGGAATGTGAAGATCACCTCGGCAATAATGCTTGACGTCGTATCCGGTATCTCCTGCTCATATTCAACACCTGCTTCATACAGACGTTCAGACAGTGTATCATCTCTTACTACTCCGGTATAATATTCCTTTGCCACTTCGCTGTCTTTGCTTTTTTTCTCAGTAATTACAATTCTATCATTCTGGATTACTACCTTTTCAACCTCACCTTTGTCTACTTTATCCAGAAACTCATTGTAGGAAATCTCCGTTGCAGAAGTTGTTCCCTGAAACTGAAACAATGCAAGAACCAGTATGGAAGCAATTACAGTAACTAATAAAATAAACGAAATGCCCTGTTTATTATTTTTGTTGTCATTATTTTTATTATTCTGGTTGTCCATTTTCATCCTCCTGTATTCCAT
>NZ_JAFBIZ010000086.1 GCF_021531995.1 Faecalicatena contorta | reverse complement strand
ACGTTTTACTTCTTGTCCATTATCAGAATCAGGAGTAGAATGAAAAAAGTTTTGAATTCCTATTAGATATCAGGGAGGTAAATTCATGCCATCATCAAAGCAGCGAGACTATTTATTCGACAATTATAAAGCTTTTTTGATCGTTCTGGTTGTAATCGGACATTTCATCGAAAAAAGCTATGACAATAATCTTTTTTTAACTACACTCAAATGGCTGATCGTATCATTTCATATGCCGGCCTTTATCTTCATCTCCGGATATTTTTCAAAAAGAAGACTTCCTTTCCGTGTATTGATCAGTAAACTCGTCATTCCTTACCTCATCTTCGAAATATTGTATTACTTTTTATATGTTGTGATCATTCACAAACCGACGGGATTGTATCTGATGTATCCAAAATTTTCACTGTGGTATCTGCAGGCTCTCTTTTTCTGGAGAGTTCTGACACCTTATGTAAAAAAAATACCACATTATATGATATTCACTATTGCAGCCGGGCTTCTGATCGGATGCTCCGGAATATCGGGAAATCTGTTAAGTATTCCACGAACACTTGTGTTCTTCCCTTTCTTTCTGGCAGGAACAGATTTCAACAGAGAAAAACTGACCCTGCTCCGAACCAGACGTAACCGGATACTTGCAGTTATTTTGATTGCTGCTTTCACAGTATTCCTGATTCTGAACCCATATTGCAGAACTGTTTCTCCGAAAGTATTTTACGGAAGATATAATTATCATTTTCTGGGACAGACGGTTACAGAGGGAATTCTCTGCCGCTGCGTATGCTACCTCATTGGATTTGCCATGACATTGGCAGTTGCACTGCTGATGTCCGGCAGAAAAACGTGTTACTCCTATATCGGTACGCGAACAATGGCAGTCTATCTGTTTCACGGACTAGTCTATTCCACGATTAAGGGGAGCAGCGGCATTCTTTCAGACATCCACTCTCTGGCAGAATCACTCCTTCTGATCCTGTTTTGTGTGGCGCTGGTCATACTGTTATCGATTCCACAGCTTTCCACTGTAACCGCTGCAGTCTCCAATATACAGCTTCCTGCTTTCCTACTGCAGCTTCACCTGCCACATCCGGAATTTTCCAAACCAAAGTTACCGGACATACCTGCACTGTTCGCTGTTCCCTGTCAGGATCCATTTTATTCCCTCCGCTTCTGGTGGGTATTTTATTGACAGATACACCTCCGAATCCTAAAATATAAGTAATAGGATTATCCTGATTATCAGGAATACAGGAGGTGTATTATCATGTTACATGAAGTAAGTTTCAGATCCTTTAACGAGCGGGATGACGTACAGGGATGGATCTATGTTCCGGCTGCGAAACCAAAGGGAATCGTTCAGATCATCCATGGTTTCGGAGAACATTCCAGAAGATATCTGCATATGATCGTTGCATTTCTTGATGCCGGTTTCATCGTTGCTGCTGATGATCATGTGGGGCACGGAAAAACAGCTATGGTTAACGGCACCTGGGGTGACTGGGGCGAAAAGGGATGCCATACCATGATGGAAGATGAACACTCTTTGAAAGAACTGGTATGCGAGAAATATCCGGGTCTTCCGTATTTTCTGTTCGGACACAGCATGGGTTCTTTTATTGCAAGAGACTATGCCGCAAAATACGGAGACGGTCTTGCCGGAATCACGATCTGCGGTACCTGTGGTGTATTCCGTAATGCAGACGCTGCTGGGGAAGCCTTAAAAAAAGCTGTAGAAGACGGACTCGGAAAAGAATGCAATCCTGAATATACAGGAACTTTGCTGGGTTGGATGTGTGAACGCTGCGGAGAGATCCGGATCGGCAATGAATGGATCTGTGCTGACCCGTTCGTACAGAAAGACCATGCCGAAGATCCTTTTGACGCTTTTACGAAACCGACCAACAATCAGGCAATGTATGATTTCACACAGATGATGAGCGTCATTACGGGAATCGAATGGGCCAAAAAAGTACCGACCGCACTTCCGATCTACAATATCGCAGGAGACCAGGATCCGGTTGGAGAATACGGAAAAGGCGTGTATGAAGTAGCGAACTGGCTGTGTGACACCGGTCACAATGTAAAGACTCGTCTTTATTCCGGATACCGCCATGAGATCCATAATTACAATGCAATCAAAGATGAAGTGGAACAGGGGATCATTGCTTTCATGGATGAAGTATTAGAGAAATAATGATTTAAAAGAAAGATCCTGTAGATTCAGTGCGATTCAGCATATGATTCTTACAGGATCTCTTTTCCTTCTGTTACAAAGATTATTCATATAGTCTTCTAATGATCTTATAGACAACTTCACTTTCCGTCACCAGTGGTTTTCTGTGTGCGAAAAAAATAATTCCTTCTGTCGGTGCCACGATTCTGGATATCACTTCACCCTCATATGGATGCAAAACCTCAGCCAGCACCTCTCCCATATGCACTTCTTCCCCCGGATTCTTATATCTTCTGTAGATTCCCCCTACACTGGTCTTGATCTGTGTCAGTTCTTCCTCACCGAATACCGTAGAGATATATCCGCTGTGATTATGATACTTCAGGATTCCCATTCTGGTCAGGAAACGAAGGACTGCAGATACCGCCTGTTTTGCAGATATTTCATCTATCAGATCCGTCTCACTGGTGTAAACGGAAAATGCATTGGTCTCCCAGATCTGCCAATTATAATTCAGTGTCGTGGTATCAATCGGCTTTGGTTTTCTTACAACTACATATGGAAGTCCAAACAGGCTTGCAAGGCTGGGGCTTTGGTTCCCGGTATCCATCATGCGCACATGCGGCACAAAATCTCCCGGCATATAAAAACTTGCAAACTGTATCCCATAATCATATTCTTTCACCTGTTCAAATACTCCGGCTGCGATTCTCTGCGTTGTCTCTCCCAGGGAGTAACCCGGAAACATTCTGTTTATGTCTGTATTTCCAGAACATATTTTTTGTCTTCTTCATAGAACGGAAGATATGTAGGAGCATTTTTCAGAATCGGTTCCTGGTCCAGATAATATCGAATCATTTTCGGCACAAAATAATAGATTCCTTTGTCATCTGCCACACCATTGCCAGGCGCATTGACAATTGATACATTTCCGCTCCTGTACACATCCATTATATTGGGAACACCGATCAGAGACTCTGGAAGAAATGTCATTGGATCCAGATATTCATCTGAGATTCTCCTGTAGATCACTCCAACCTTCTTTTTCTCTCCCCGATAATCCCTGTAATACAGACAGTTCTTTTCTACAAACAAGTCGGAACACATAGCAAGTTCACACCCGGTACGTTCTGCCAGAAATGAATGTTCAAAATAGGCTGCATTGTACCGTCCAGGAGTCATAATAACAGGAATTCCGCCTGTATTAACATAGTCCATCGTTTCTCTCAAAAGTGCCGCATAATTCCGGTTATCTACGATTCCGTTATTCTGAAAGGTTCTTGGAGATGCCTGCCTGCAGATTTCTCTGGCGATCATCGGATAAGAAGCACCTGACGGTATTCTCAGATTATCCTCCAGAATATACCATTCTCCATCCTTCCCAAGCACCAGGTCAATTCCTGAAATATGACTGTATATTCCTTTTGGTGGTGTCATTCCTTCACATTCAGGCAGATATCCGGAAGAAGAAAATACAAATTCTTCTGGGATAACACCGTCTTTTATGATTTTCTTTTCACCATATACATCAGCCAAAAACAGGTTCAGCGCATCTACTCTCTGAATCAATCCTTTTTCAAGATACTGAAAATCGTCATGTGTAATAACCCGTGGAACCGCATCAAACGGAAATAATTGTTCATGGAATGTCCCATCCTTATATAAGCCAAATTTCACACCATATCTTGCCAGCAGACGATTGATGCCTTCTGTATGATCAATCAGTTCTCTCATCTTTTGTCGCCTCCTTTGAATATCAGAAAAGGCGCCCGAAACATTCCGTTTCGAGCGCCTTCGCTTACCTTTTATAATTCAGTATATTACTACAGCAAATCTACTTTGTCAAGAAATTCACTTATTACAGTGCCATTTTGTAGATCTGATACATATCTTCTTCATGCAGTATTTTTGCAGATCCCTTGCTGCCTCTGGTCGCAACTGCACACTTGTGGGCCATCAGCTTTATGTCTTCTTCCGAAGGATCGATTCCCAGTTCTCTTATAGAAGTCGGCATATGAATCGCCCGGAAGAACGTTTCCATCGCTTCAATTCCCTTTAATGCGATCTCTTCATCACTGCCGTTTTCCGGCACTCCCATGACATGAACTGCAAATTTACGAAAACGCGGCAGACAATCCAGATAGACATATCTGGCCCAGCTTCCCCATACCGCAGCAAGTCCTGCACCATGCGCAACATCATAAAGACCGCCGATCTCATGCTCCAGTGCATGAGAAGCAAAATCACCACCGTCATTGCCGCATCCGGTGAGTCCATTGTGCGACAGGCTTCCTGCCCACATCACTTCTGCACGCGCATCATAGTTGGAAGGATCTTCTACCAGAATATGTGCATTGGCAATGACAGTCCTCATCAACCCTTCCGCAATACTGTCCGTGATCTCCATATTTCCTCCGGAGGTAAAATATCTCTCCATCGTATGCATCAGAATATCCGTACATCCGCAGGCTGTCTGATAATCCGGCAACGTCATGGTCAGCTCCGGATTCATGATCGCAAACCGCGGGCGGCAGTAATCACTGCTGTATCCTCGTTTGATCCATCCTTCTTCCTTCGTGATCACGGAAGAATCACTCATCTCACTTCCGGTTGCCGCCAGTGTCAGTATTACACCAATCGGAAGACATCCCTGTGCTTTTCTTTTTTTTGCATAAAAATCCCAGACATCTCCTTCATTGGCGAGTCCATACCCGATCGCTTTTGCAGAATCGATTGCACTTCCGCCACCTACTGCCAGGATAAAATCCACACCTTCTTTTCTTGCAAGTTCAATTCCCTCATACACCAATGAAAGTCTTGGATTGGGTACTGCGCCGCCCAGTTCAATGTAATCGATCTCTTCCTGTTCCAGTGATGCTTTGACTCTGTCGAGAAGTCCCGTGCGTTTCACACTGCCTCCTCCATAATGAATCAGTACTTTTTTACAGTTCTGCTCCTTTACCAGTACACCAGTCTGCGCTTCTGCATCTCTTCCGAATATAACCCTTGTTGGAGCATAATATTTAAAATCAAACATGCGTTTCTCCTTCTCTTCTGCTCAGATACGGAATCTGTTATTTTTGTGCAAGCTCATACATTGCTGCCGCTGTAATCTGAATGGAACGAACCAGATTATCCATCACTGCATACTCATTTGGAGCATGGATGACTTCTTCCTCACCCGGGAAGATCGGTCCGAATGCCACCATATTGTCAAAAGATTTTGCATAAGTGCCGCCGCCGATTGCAATCGGTTCTGCTTCTACATCTCCGGTCTGCTCGCGATATACTTTTGTCAGTTTCTGCACCAGTTCAGAATCCTTCGGTACGTACAGAAGTTTATGAAGATCTGTCTTTACACGCATTCCGTATTTCTCTATTGCTTCTGTCACAGTCGCAACGACGAATTCTTCTGTCGTATTCTTAGGATAGCGAATATCCAGTGCTGCATAAAATTCGTCTCCATCATAACGGATCACTCCGATATTTACTGTCGTATTACCGGTCTCTTCATCCTCAAACCGGATTCCCATGGTCTCTCCGTTTGTCTCCCAGCCGATCTTTTCCATAAGGAAGTCTATACAGTTCTGAAGATCTCCTCCAAAATGATTCTCTTTCAGTGCATCAAACAGACGAATGGCAGCATTTTTTCCAAGTTCCGGAGTACTTCCGTGGGCACTGACTCCCTCTGCTGTTACGATCGTCTTTCCGTCCTCTTTTTTCACTGTAATGTAATCCTTCTCTGCTACAGCAAGTTCGCCTTCTGCAACGAGTGTACATTTCTGGATGACAGCATTCGGCACCTCTCCACCTTCGATAGAGAGTACTTTGATCTCCGGTTTCTCTTCCATTTTTCTGGTAACGAACCAGAATGATTGTCCCTTTTCACAGAAAATTGCCGGGAACTGAGCATCCGGAGTAAATCCGATCGTCGGCAGTTCTCCGCCAACTTTTATGTAATGTTCCACGCAGGAAGAACCGCTCTCTTCATCACATCCAAACATGACACGGATTCTTCGATCCAACGGCAGTCCCAGATCACGGATTGCTTTCATTGCATAGATTGCGCCGATTGTTGGTCCTTTATCGTCCTGAACACCACGTCCGTACATCTTTCCGTCATGTATCTCACATCCGAGCGGATCATAATTCCATCCTTCCCCAAGCGGTACTACATCCATGTGTCCCAGTACACCAACCATCTCTTCGCCTTCGCCATATTCGATCCAGCCAACACGATTGTCTACATTGCCTGTCTTAAATCCCATCTTTTCTCCAAGTGCAAGTGTATAATCAAGCGCTCTCTTCACTTCTCTTCCGTATGGTGCGTCCGGCTCCGGTTCTCCCTTTACGCTGCAGATTGCAACACTTTCTTTGATGCTTTCAAACATCTCTTCTCTCATTTCAAGAATTTTTTCATTAAGCTTTTCGTAGTTCATTGTTATGCCTTCCTCTCATTATCTTTGTACGTTAGTCTAATATCAGTTTAGAACTTATTTCGCTTTAGGGCAAGAGGTGACGTAAAAATTCTTTGACTATTTTTTATCCAGGATTACCGGCAGACTGCGAGCTATACAGTCTTTGGATTCGAGATATTTTTATTTACCTGATTTTTTCAGTATTGCTGTTGTATAAACGGCCGCTCCAATTGGAAGGACATCCTCATTAAAACGGATTTTCGGATTGTGCTGCGGAAACCGTTCTTCGGGATTATCTACTCCGACACCAATCATATAAAAGGTAGCAGCTGTAAACATTTCTCATATCTGATATGAACAAGAAGCAGTCGTGATTCTGGTTCTTTTCTTTTTGTTGCTATTCTAGCAACAATATGTTTTTTCTGAAATTGACAACCACATAAATAACGTCTATAATATATTTATTACAGCTGTAAGATTTGAGGAGGGATTTGAAATGAGCGATTTACCACAGATTTCTGAAGCTGAATTTGAAGTTATGAAAATCGTATGGAAACATGCGCCGATCAGTACCAATGAAATAACAGACAAATTATTACAGACCACAAGCTGGAGTCCTAAGACGATACAGACTTTAATTAAACGTCTCGTAACAAAAGGCGTTCTGACTTATGAAAAACAGAGCCGAGTGTTTGTTTATACCCCAGTCGTGAAAGAAAGCGAATACATCGGCCAGAAAAGCAACTCTTTTCTGGAACGATACTATGACGGGGATATCACTGCCATGCTGTCTGCATATATTGAAAATGACAGACTGTCTGAAACAGAAATAGAACACTTACGTTCCCTTCTTTCACAGAGGCACCAAAAAGGAGGAAATTAACGTGGCTAATTTTATGATACGCTTTTTAATATGTAATGTATTTATCAGCGGTATCATCGGAATTCTTTTGATAGCCAAGCGGATATTCAAAAACAGCCTGTCCAGCCGGATGCAGTATAATCTGTGGTTCCTGCTCCTTGCGTTGCTGGCAGTTCCCTTTATACCGTTCCGTTTCATCGGATTTCCACAAATCTTCTCGTGGCTTGATAGCTTAAGAAGCTCTCCTTCTTCCGACACCGCAGCCGCTATAGGAGAAGCTGTGAGAATTCATCCAGCCGAACATACAGACTGGATGAATGATTTCGCACTTTCTGTAAATAGCGAAACACCATCCATTACCGGATACATAGCATTAGGGATATGGATTGTGGGTATTCTTGCGATGATGATATTGGTAATCCAATCCTCGCTCCGCCTACACACTTTGGAGAAATCTGCACTTCCCCTCCAGAACCCGGAGGTACGCAGACTATATCATCGATGTTTAGCGGAAATAGGAATTCACAGAAATATACCTGTTTACAGTACCGCATTTTTGAAATCCCCGATTATTGTGGGACTTTTGAAACCGTGTATTTATCTGCCGATTCATCTGATCTCTGATTACAACGAATCCGATATGCGATATATGCTGTTGCACGAACTGCAGCACTATAAGCACAAAGATGCTGTTGCCGGTTATCTTATGAATCTTGCCGGGGTAATATATTGGTTCAATCCTCTTGTCTGGTACGCACTAAAAGAAATGCGTAGTGACAGAGAGGTCGCCTGTGACACTTCCGTTTTGAAAATGCTTGAAGAGGATGCTTACGAGGATTATGGCAATACATTGATTAATTTTGCAGAGAAGGTTTCGCTTACTCCTTTTCCATTTGCCGCCGGCCTTGGTGGAAACATGAAGCAGATGAAACGGAGAATTATCAACATTGCCTCTTATGAGAAGCCAACATTTATAAAAAGACTAAAAGGTATGACGGCATTTGTACTGACTGCTGTTCTCCTGTTAGGTTTCGCTCCTTTTATTTCTACATACGCAGCAGATGGAAGCCACTATCAATGGGATTCTTCATCAGAAAATATATCCTATGTAGACCTTTCTACATACTTTGGCAAATATGAAGGCAGTTTTGTTTTATATGATTTGGAAAATGATGCATGGAGTATACACGACATGGAGCATGCCACCTTACGAGTTGCTCCAAACTCCACTTACAAGATATATGATGCCCTGTTCGGATTGGAAGAAGATATCATTACCCCTGATAATTCGTTCATTGCATGGAATGGCGAAACCTATCCATTTGAAGTATGGAATGCAGACCAGACCTTACAGTCTGCAATGAACTCCTCTGTTAACTGGTATTTCCAATCCGTGGATGAACAGCTTGGAGCCTCTAACATTTACAGCTATATTCAAGAAATTGGGTATGGAAATGAAAATATGAGTGGAGATTTCTCCACCTATTGGATGGAATCATCCTTGGAGATTTCGCCAGTAGAACAGGTCGAACTTTTAACCAGGCTGCAGAATAACAGCTTCGGCTTTGCCCCTGAAAACATCAATGCGGTAAAAGATGCCATCTGCCTTTCCGCTTCCGATGCCGGAACATTCTACGGAAAGACCGGAACCGGCCGTGTGGATGGTCAGGATGTGAATGGATGGTTTGTGGGCTTACTTGAAACTGCAGATAATACATACTTTTTTGCTACCAACATCGGAGCCGATAGCGGTGCTACCGGAAGCAACGCAACTGAAATAACCATGTCTATCTTGTCTGACATGAATATCTGGAAATAAAGAATCGGGTAAAGGTCAATCTCTGACTTTTACCCGATTTTTCTTAATTCGCTATCTGAACAAGCCCTTTGTATTCCCATGTCGCTCCATAATCAGTTGACTGAAATACAATCCCATCTTTCTCCGCTGCATCTGTGGTAACCGTTATCGTCAATGTGTCGTCCTCTTTTTCAGGCATATTCAGGTAATCAAAATCCTCCACCGTAAATCCGCAATCGATAGCGATTTGTGGTAATTCTGAAACAAGATCCATTGGAAGTTTCATTTCTTCAAAGGTCCTTCCGCCATCGCGAGTGACATATAAGCGGGAATAGGACTGGGATGCGCCTGTAATTCCTGCAACCCCAAAGTTCTCATCATAAAATATTAAACCTTCTGCAACTCCCAATTGTCCACTGAACGGATCATCATTTATGCATTCCCAAGTAGAACCACCATCCATTGTCTTTTCCATTACATAAAATCTGCTTCCGGCAGCTGCATCCGTTATCACCAAACGCCATCCATTATTTTCATCTAAAAAGAAATACATAGTTCCATCACTTTGATCCACAGTCCAACTTTCTGTATCTTTAGCATCCTCCACCTGCTGCATCGTATTCTCCTGCTTCAATTCTTGTTGACTGACGTACTCAGGCTCCATAATATATCGAACAGGTGTGACACTATTTAAATCAGGAATATGCAAAGATACCTCAAACCCAACGATTTCTCCACCGCTTCTAAGCTGAGTAAAATTGCCGGTTCCTGTTTCAGTTCCATCACCATCTGCATCTCCCGAAATATATTGTAAGCCTTCCTCTGAACTAAAAGATCTTCGCCCCGTATAGAATATTTCATAAATCTGCTGCTCTTCAAATGTTTCAGCCCACGCCTCTACCTGACTCGTCCAGTCTGAATTGTTCAAAATTTCAATCATTGGAGACAAACGCATATCGTCACTATATTCTCCATTCACATTACCATCTATCCAAACAGTCATATCATTACTGCTGTCTGCGTCATAATCAATAAGATACGTTTTTTTCTCTCCAGCCTCATTTTTTCCATATATGAATGCATAAATCCTTTGAATCGTTCCGTTTTCATCAAATGACACCTGATATTTATTTGCAATATAGAGTTCTTCCGGCAGTTGCAATGCTTCATCCAAATCCATCAGAATCCCTTCTACACCATCCTCAAAAAGATTATTATGCTCCAGTTCTACTTCTTTTTTACGCATCCACTCATCAAGTTTCCAAGACAGTGCCCCGTGATACGGAACTGCAGAATAAACGATACGTCCACCAAAGAATAAAGTTGCTGCTATAAGGAGTATCATTTCCGTATAGAAAAGTTTCTTATTTCCATTATCTCCTGAATTAACTTCTTGATTATGCCTTTTCGAAATCAGCCAGAGAACCACTGTGCCAACCAATCCTATTATACCTAACGCCAACATCGGTATATGCCTTCTCAAGCCACCATATTGACATAGATGCCAGAATTGATACAACATAAATATATATAGTATTAAACTTACTTTTCCCGTGATTTTATAAATATATTTCATGTAAGTCTCCTTTCTTCATATCTGTAAAAATACCATAAAACACCAGTATTATCAAATCATTCTTTAATACGGTATTGGTAATCTGGTATATGCATAATTCCGTCATTTAGGATTTCATTCCCCAAATACTGAAAACTGCCATCCTCTGCAAACCTTACCGTAAGTTCATGGGTTATGACTGCATCATCGCAAATGACCATATCGCAAACCGCCTCAACTGTTAATGTGACTGTTCCATCTTCATTTTCTTTAATGTCGACAACCTCCGGCAGAGAAGTCCCAAAGAAGGTAGGAGCATACTTGAAGCACCCAAGTCTCGCCCACAGATAGGTCTGGTTTTCCTCATCAAATACTGCGTACTCTCGTATCTGCTCCGCTGTTATGGGAAGATACTCCATAATCAGACTTTCGAACTCTTCTTTCGGAATGCCATTTGGATAATCTTCAGAATTGAACTTTTCTCCATATTTCATTCCATACAGATATTCAAACATTCCGTTATAATCCAACTCACTCATATTTTCTACATTCCAGTTGGAACACAAAAGGTTCTGTCCCTGATATCCAAGACCCCGAACACAACGTTCAGACATTTCACGCTGTTCCTCTGTCATAGGTTTTATTCTGATCAGGCAGCTTCCATCCATAATTTCACTAACCTCTGGCGGCTCCGGCACACACAGCTCATAGCAGAACCATCCTTTTTCCGTGTATTTCCATTCTTTGAGTCTTGTATAAGACATGTACGAAATTCCCGGCTCGTTGTCAGCATTCCTGATTCCTCTTGTACTCACAACATACATATCCGTTCCATCAAAAATGAATTTCATTCTGCCCAGTCCACCATCATTGTGGATTTCATAAATTACCACAGAGCCTCTTTTCCCTTTCATACATTCTTTCAGAAAACTGTCAACACTTTCATAATTCTCCATGTTAGAATACGTTACCATCGTAGCAATTGGATATCCTGCATCCTTTACCTTCTTCTGAATTTCAAGAACCGTTTGATCATCCAAAACAACATTAGATGCTATCCCTTCATCCGCTGTTTCATAAATGTCAAGATAAAGTTTCATCAGCTTCTTACAGTCAGTCTCAGCTTCTTCCCTTTCTTGTTCATCTACCGGAAGATCATAGCCCTTTTCCCATTGTACTGCAGCCTCTTCCTCGGCATTTTTTGTTTCCTCCGTGGAAGATACTTCTTCAGCCACCTTTTGTTCTTCTTCTTGCATTTTCCCCCAATAGATTACCCCAACTATCACGAAAATCAACAGCCGTAACATTAGAAGTCCACATTTTCTAAGCAGCAATTTCACCTCTTCCATTATTCGCCTCCGTACAATTCTTCCCATTCTTCTAACGTCAACCGCGGCGTATGCCAAGTTTCTCTGTAGTTGTCTTCAGATGGTATAATTCGGTTAGACACATATTGTACTCCTCCGTCCTCTAACGGACGGACCACAACCTCGTGAACATATACCTTGGAATCACCTGCATAAGGGAATACTACATTAGCTGTAAGTGTAATTGTCCCATCGCTGTTTTCTGTAAAGCCAACTACCTCTGAATATGGATATTCCGGATACTCTACTTCTTCGAAGCCTCTCGGCTTATATTCATAAGTTGAATCTACCGAATAATAGACAGTTTTAGATTGCAGCGTTTCACTATTAATATTGAAATATTTCATAATAACGCTTTCAAATTCCTCTTTTGGAATCCGATAAACTGCGCCGGCACCCAGGTTGTCATCTGCAGCACAAGGAACATATTCGCCATTTTCTTTTCGATAAAGAATGTCATACATGTCATAAAAATTTAATTCTCCAAAATCATCTTCGCTCCAGTCAACAATAAACATATTATTCCGTTCAAAGCTTATTGGAAGAAGATATCTCCGAGACAGTTCCCTGCATCTCTCATCTAAAGGCTCCACTCGCAATGCTGTGTGCTCTTCCATTCCACTTAAAGTAAGTGCATACAGTTCTTCCGAAAAATAAATTCCAGAAAACATCAAATATCCTTCTTCCGTGTAATTCCAATCTTCCGCCTGGTAAGTTTCTATATCATTTCTTTGTATTGCCCCATCCTTATACGCATAATAACTTCTGATTACATCTACCTTTCCATCCTCAGTTTGCAAATCGTATTTGATAAAACCACCCAAATCATCAATATCTATAATTGTTATTTCTCCCTTTTCCTTTGCATCCACCATTTTACAGAATCGTTCTACCTGTTCTGCATGTGTCATATCAATTTGATTCTTATTGTCAACTGCCGTATAGCCATTTTCTCCAAGGCGATTTACTATGCTTCGAATCATTTCCAAATCAGCTATCTTGTTTTCTTCTGCTGCCTTCTTATAAAGATCTATACAGATATTTATAATTTCTCCTGCGTTCTCCTGAGATTCTTCTGGAACAGCCTGAATATCAATTACTGTTTCCGAAACTGTATCTTCTTCCGGAAGTGCATCGCTGCACCCCGAAACACTAAGCATCAGTACAAAACTAATTACTGCTAAACCACTCTTCCAGAACCAGGCTGTCTTTCTTAACAACATATCCACTTCCTCCTCTTCCTTTTACATCTTCTACCATACTGATAATCAATATAGGACGTTTCACCGCATCTTCTGCTGTAAAAATTGCAAACCATCCTAATTCCGTACCCGAAGTATCATCCTTCGATACATTTCTTCATACTCCTGTTTTGGAATATGATCCATGTACTCCGCCAGAAGTTCTTCCGGTGTCTTCCAGGCATTTTCCTTTGTTGCCAACATTCCTGCCACGCATACTGCAGAAATTACCGCAGCTATTCCTATAACAGCAATCGCAATCCATAGGATCCTGCTTCTTGTCATGTTCTATTTTCAATGTACGTTATATCTTCAAAATATTACACTTGTAAGATTTTGAAGCAAAAAAATTTCTCTTTGATTAGTATATCGTACTATAC
>NZ_JAFBIZ010000085.1 GCF_021531995.1 Faecalicatena contorta | reverse complement strand
TTGCGGAAACGGCTGCTGTCGGACGGGCACTGTCAGATGCCGGGTTTGGACTTCAGTTTGCGGATGTAGGTGAAGAAAATGATCCGGAACAGGTGGATGCCGGGATTCAGATTCCGCAGTCATCTCAGAATTCAGGAACTGTGGAGAATCTAAACAGTGGGAATGGAGCTGCCTATCAACCGGATGAGAATACGTATCAACAGTCTGCAAGGCAGATGACGGGTGGTTCTATTCCGCTGATGCAGTCACAGTCTGGTATGATGGGACAGTTTTTTCAACAGGCACAGGCAAATGGTTCCATCATCGGTCAGCCATCCATGCAAAATACCTATGGCCAGCAGCCGGGAATGAATTCCATGGCGACAGGTACAGTGGGAAATGCGATAGACGGTTCCCTGCCTGTGGAAGAACTTCTGCAGCACATGACTTATGAGCAGGCAGTGCAGGTTGTGATTCCGGGCAAAGGAAAATTTGGCGGAAAGACCATGGGCCAGGTGGCAAAAGAAAGTCCACAAAGTCTGGACTGGTTTGCCAGAAGTTATTCCGGGAATAACAATGCGGTTCCGGCTGCAGCTAAATTTTTGCTAAACAAAGCATTACCAATGGCAGGCTAATGGGTTCTGCCTGTTAAGAACCCACAGTCAGCTATCTGACTGCGGGGGAAAGGAGGCTTGAATATGGATGTATGACATGTCAGGGTTTGATTACGATATCCGCGATGTGGTGCGTGTACTGAATCTGCAGGTGCGTCGGAAAAATCCCAGTTCCTATGATGTGGACTGTCCCTTCTGTAACCATAAAACAGGAAAGATGAATGTTAATATCAAGAAAAACGTCTTCCGTTGTAACTATTGCAATGAGCAGGGGGGAATGCTGGATTTATACGCCAAGTTATATGGACTTTCAAAGGCAGAAGCAAACCGGCAGATCCGGGAGGCATTAAACCTGGGCCAATACCGGGATGATTATAAGATTCCGGAGAAAAAGCCGGAGCCTGAGATTCCCGAGAATAGTGACCGTGCATCGGATGAGGAAATCAACCATACCTATTCCATGCTGCTTTCCTATCTTACGTTATCAGAAAAGCACAGGGAAGACTTGCTGGCGAGAGGGCTTACGGACGAGCAGATCGAGATACAAAGATATCGGAGTATCCCTCTCTTTGGATTAAAAAATCTGACCAGGAAACTACAGGAAAAAGGATGTACGGTGCAGGGAGTACCGGGGTTTTATCAGGATGAGGATGGAAAATGGACGATTCATTTTTCAGCGAAGAATTCCGGATTTCTGATTCCGATTCTTTCCATGGAAGGTCTGATCCAGGGATTTCAGATCCGGCTGGATCATGTGACAGATTCCAGAAAGTATATCTGGCTTTCCAGTGTAAATTACCAATATGGAGTTTCATCCGGCAGTCCGGTTCATGTAATCGGAAATCTGGATGCGAAAGAAGTGTATGTGACAGAAGGCGCTTTAAAGGGAACCGTTGCCCATTATCTGTCCGGAGCTACGTTCTTATGTGTGCCGGGAGTGAATCAACATCGGAATCTCCGCCCTATTCTGGAGGACCTTTCCAAAAGAAATCTCCAGCTTGTGTATGAAACTTATGACATGGATAAGAAAATGCCAGTTACCTGTGATGGACAGTATAGTAAATGCAGCGAATGCACGCAGAGTAACAGGTTTGGAGAGTGTCTTTGTAAGGTGAAAAAACGGGAAATTATTCAAAGCGGGTGCAGGAAACTGTACGAACTTTGCAGGGAATGCTCATTACCGGTGAAGCGCATGCTTTGGGATGCGGATGAAAACAAAGAATGGCGTGGACAAATCAAAGGGATTGATGATCTCTATTATGATTTGTGCGTAAATCAGACAGATAAAATGTCTCAAAGATTATAGAAATAGGAAGACCGGGGTGTTTTTTTCTGGTCTTTCTTGAAAGGGAGAAGATCTATGAAAGGAAAAGGAAACGTACCACTACTTTTTGTGATGATTACATCGTTCATTATATTTTTATTTGTTGCAGGCAAATTAATAGGAATTTTTCTGGAGTATCAGAAAGGCAATCGTACGTATGAAGAACTTATGGAGTACGTACAGGATCCAGAAACAGATGAGCAGGGTAAAAATGATCCGGATCCAGAAGATGAATCAGGGTTTACATTCCTTCAGGTAGATTTTGAAGGATTAAAGGCTCAGAATCCGGATGTAGCAGCATGGATTCAGATACCAGCACTTTCTGTTAGTTATCCGGTTGTACAGGGGAAGGATAATTCTTATTATCTGCATCATATGTTTGACGGACAGGAAAATAAGAATGGAAGTATCTTTATCGACTACCATAACCAGCCGGATTTCACGGACAGTAACACGATCATATATGGGCATAATATGAAAAATGGGAGTATGTTTGGAACATTGGATCAGTATCAGGAAAAAGAACTATTTCGGCTATATCCTTGTTTTTATATTTATCTTCCGGATAGCATCTTAGAGTACCGGATCGTATCCTGCTATGCGGGAAAGACAGGAAGTGTGGGGTATACTTATCGGTTTCCTGAGCAGGAAGATTTTCAGGACTTTTTGGAAAAGATTATATCCTACGCTGCCTATGATACAGGAACGGAAGTTATGGATACGGATCATATCGTCACGCTTTCTACCTGTGTCAACTCGGACCGAAATTATCGGTATCTGGTGCATGGAAAACTGGAGAAGAAAATAGAGACGAGGTGAGTATAATGACGCTTAGAGAAGCTGGGAAAGGAATTGTGACAACTGGTGGCGGTACATATCGTATTGGTCATTATGATGAGGACGGTTTTGAAGCAGAAACAGAAATGACCGCTTATAATATGGCGGAGCTGAACAGTTTATATCGGGAGTTCTGTAAAGATAACGGAATGCGCCAGAATACTGTGCGGTATGTTTCAAGAGTGTGATATGGAATGGAAAATGGCATCGGCAAATATCGCTGGTGCCTTTTCATATTTTTGAGGGAGCGGTTGCGTTTTACGTAGGTAGTACGTACAGAGTAAGTAGAAAGAAAAAAGGAGTGATCATTTTATGATTAAGAAATTAAGAGTAGCCGTAGATCATGGCAACCGTAATATGAAGACTTGCAATCATGTATTCACGACAGGACTGACAGAAATGGATAAGAAGCCTGCAAGGGGCGAGGTATATCTGCGGTATCAGGACAAGTATTATACGCTCAGTGAACGTCGCATCCCATATCAGAGGGATAAGACTACAGATTTACGCTTTTTTATCCTGACACTGTTTGCAATTGTTATGGAATTGGAAGATAAGACACCGATTCAGCCAGAAGATGTGATTCAGATTGAACTTCCAATCGGACTTCCACCAAAGCATTACAAAGAACTGTATGACAAGTATGAGAAATATTTTAAGGGTGATGGGAAAGTGTTTCAGGTAGAATACTGTGGAAAGAAATATCATCTGTGTATGAAAGATGTGAGGGCTTTTGTGCAGGATCTGGCTGCCATGATGACAAAGATGGATAAGATTGGGGAAGCTCCGAAAGCAGTAGGAATTGATATTGGGGGATTCACAACAGATTATCTGCTGTTAAGAAGAGGAAAGCCTGATATGGATTATTGCGATTCGTTGGAAAAAGGCATTATTACCATGTGTAATGAGATCATTTCCAAAGTCAACAGTGAATATGACATGTTGCTGGAAGAAATAGATGTGGAAAGCATCATTCGTGGGAAAACAGAGTTTTATGATGAGTATGTAGTCCGGGCGGTTGAGAACATGGTACAGGACTATGTCACAGATCTTCTGAATAGTATTCGTGAACGAGGTGTGGATACGAAATCTGCTTATACCGTGTTCATTGGCGGAGGTTCTATACTGCTCAAGCGGTTTTTAGAAAAGTCTGACCGTTTGGGACGTTATCTGTTCATTGACGACCTGCGCGCCAACGCAAAAGGGTATGATCTCCTGTATCGTATGTATGAAAGCAGCAAATAGAATGGGAAGTGATTGTTGTGACGAAAAGGAATCCTAATAAATTTACAATTGGATTTAAGAAAACCAATGCTTCCCACCAAAGAGTTGTTGAAATACTTAATAATACAGAAGATAAGGCGGATTTCATTGCCAGCGCAGTGCTTCATTATCTTGGCGAGGGAAAAGAAACTGATTCTTTGAATCCGGACAAGTCTTCCCTATTACCATTGATTAGAACAATTGTAAAGAAAGAAATTCAAGGAGCAATCTCAGACAAGAAATATGTTTCTGCAGAAAGGGCAGATTCGGATGAGACAGTCATGGATCTGTCTGGTTCAGAAGAGGAACCGATTGCTCTTGATGAACATATTATAAAAAATATCTCAAATGCATTGGATGCATTCCGAGGTATATAGAAAAGAAGCAGCCTTTTGATGGGCTGCTTCGATTTTTGTCGAAAAGTTTTTCAATTCATAAACCATTCATAACTGGCTCATAAGTTGCTCATAAATAGCCGTTCTATAATCAAACAATGGTGAAGTGGAGAACGAAAGGAATTACTTTTGTTTTCGGAGACCGTCAAGGAGTCCACGGAGCGTATGTAAAGCCAGATCTTTTTCTTCATCTGTACAGTCATTTAGCTCATAAATGATCTGTTCGATATAAGGATTGGCAGGTGGCTTGTCGTAGAAGATGACGGAATCAAGCGAAATATTCAAGTATTTGGCTAATAGACTCAGAGTTTCAAGTCTGGGGTTAGCATTATAGTTCTCAATATCAGATATTGTGCGTAAGGAAACGTGCACATTTTCAGCCAGAGCATTCTGTGAAAGATTCCTGCGAAGACGTTCTTCTTTTACAAAGTCTCCGAGCAACTTTTTTTCCATCATTTTCATCACCTCACTTAATGCATATATTTTACTCTAGTTCTGCAGTATATGAAATGCGTTATGATACGCATAATAACGCAATATATTACACATTACAAAAGTATACAGGAATCACGAAGGAGAAATGATAGGTTGAGTTACACAGAACGGGTTGAGAAAAGCAGGAATTTGCTAAAAAAATCTTGCACCAATATTTGGAACACCCTTCTGTTAAATATGCAGAATATGAGTCGAATACACCTCGTATAGCACATAATAAAATATGGATCAAAAAGAAAGTCGAATTGGGAAAGCGCCGATTCGGCTTTCTTTTTGTATGTCGAAATTTATCGAAAATTGAAATACGGTGCCGCTCCCCGCCTTCTGGGATTTCAAAAGAAGAACGAAATCAAAATACAGGAGGATAAAGAATTGGATGAATTTACATATACCGGTTCCAAAATCAAGAACCAATTTACCGCATATTTACTGGCACAGATTCGGGGAGCCCGACAAAATTACTTAAGAAAAATGCTGCGGATTAGCAGTAATGAAATGCTGGCAGAGGACTTGACAGTGGAAGAAATTGGAATTTCAGTGGAAGAGAGCCTGGAGATGGAATATCGTGAAGAACTGTTAATGAGGGAGGCAGATGGGTGCTATCCGGAATGGGACGAGATGAAGGATCAGAAACTTGTCGAGGCATTGCTCTTACTGCGTGAGGATGAGAGAAAACTGATCTATCAGCATGTGTTTGAAGAACGGACGTTTGATGATATAAGCCGGATCAATGGTTTGCCACCTTACAAGGTGAAAGGAATTTATTATTATGCAATCCGTAAGATCAGAAAATGGATGGGAGGTGACAGGTAATGAATTTTGAAGAAGTGTTGTTCCGGGCGAAGATGGGAGACCATGTAGCTACTGAACAGATAGTAGAGATGTTCCGACCGTTGTTGATAAAGAACTCTTTGATTAATGGAAGATTTGATGAGGATCTGTACCAGGAGTTGAGAATTGAAGTATTGAAGTGCATTAGAAATTATCGGGAAATGGAGTAGATACTGTTTAGAATAGCATAATTATGTAGGCAGAGCAGGAATGATTGCTGGTGTAAAGATAAGGTTCCTGCTCTGTTACTTTATACACATGTAAATATAATAGACTGTTTAGAAATCATGATTTTTAGTTTAAAAGTTTTTCGGATTCATTAAACGTTTTTATCTTCTCCGGTTTGGAGATCCATCTGCAGGAGCATAAGGTCATTCATAGTGGTGTCCATATTCCCCTTTCTTATTATGAATTTCAGACGTTCGCTTTCTTGACATAACATCCCGGCTGGGTGTTCAGCAAAGAACAGATCTATGAGACAGTGTGGAAAGAAAACAGTGAGCATTGCGATCATGCTGTGGCGAATGTGGTAAGCCAGATTCGCCACAAGCTGAATCCAGGCAAGCCGAAAGAGGGATATATCCGTACTGTGATCAATAGTGGATATAAATTTGAAGTGTAATTATGAGGGTGCAGTTTTTGAAGCTGTGCCTGTTTGTGTGGAGAAATAACACTTGCGTATAATGGTGTCTGATTTCACGAAGTATCGGGCTTGAAAACGGTTCGAGGGTACATTATGTGGTAGAAAAGCCCGAAATAAGCCCTATATGTGGGGGAAATCCGGCTCATGCAGAAATCAGAGTACATAAAATTTGTGTGTTTCTTGGACGAACGGTTCATACTCATGGAAAAATAAAAGGGTGGGGTAAACTTCTGAAAAAGAAGCCCCTACTTTTTCGCATAACTAAGAGGGTATCAGAACTTTTCCGCAAAACGGAAAATTCGGTTGTACCTTTTCGCAAAAGAGGATTTGAGGTAAAATATCCTGAACAGGTGACCGTAAAGAGCAATTGTATTAGAAGATTGTATGGAAAAAGGGACGCAGAAGATGAAAAGCTGTACTGTTTTACGATTGTTTTTTTATAGACATTTATGCGCTATACTTTTATGATAATTTCAAGGAGGTAGCTTATGGCCTATAGAATATTAGTCGTTGACGATGATAGAAGTATTGTCAAAGTGATAAAGGACTTTTTGGAGATGGAAGAATATTATGTGGATACTGCGTTAAATGGAGAAGATGCACTTCGGAAAGCAGAAACGCATCCGGATTTAATTATACTTGACATTAACCTGCCTTCAATGAATGGGATTGAGGTTTGCAAAAAGATTCGTGACTTTGTGGATTGCCCGATTTTATTCTTGACAGCCCGTATTGAGGAGCAGGATAAGATTACTGGTTTAAGGGCAGGAGGAGATGATTATATTGTTAAGCCGTTTTCACTTGGGGAATTACTGGCTCGTATTGAAGCTCATCTTCGAAGAGAGAATAGGAAACAAGCGAAGAAAGATTTTCGATATGACAATGATTTGTGCATTGATTATAGCAGTCGGCAGATTTTCTGGAAACAAAACGAGATTGAATTAACAAAATCAGAATTTGATATTGTTGAATTGCTTTCTACTTATCCGGGGCAGGTGTTTGACCGGGAAATGATCTATGAACGACTATGGGGATTTGACCGGGATGGAGACAATAAGATTGTGACAGAGCTGATTCGTAGAATCCGTAATAAACTAAAGAATTATACAGAAAAAGATTATATAGAGACGGTCTGGGGGTGTGGATATAAATGGGCTTCAAGAAAATAAACTCTTTAAAAGTTTCATTATTTACACATCTTGTTGTAGCGCTGGTTTTCTCTATTATTTTTTCGTTTGCTGTGCAAAATATAGCAGGTCATGTGAAAGAAACCATCTGGCTCGAATATATAGATGCAGATGAGTTATATGAGTTTCAAAATAAATATTCCAGTCAGTTTGGAGGTGTGATTTCTGTACCGCAGGTTATGAACAGCGAAATGGATAAGGCGGATCAGTTTTGGGTTGGGGTATGCGAATTTATGGAAAGCTGGAGCGTTTTTATTTTGACTTTTACCAGCGTTTATATCGCATTGACCATATTTTATAACAGAAGGCTGAAAAAACCACTCCATATATTAAATAGCTGTGCTGAAAAAATCAGTCAGCAGGAATTGAATTTTTCTGTTGACTACACTAAAAAGGACGAAATGGGACAGCTATGTGGTGCATTTGAAAAAATGCGGGAACAGTTGCAACTGAATAACAGTGAAATGTGGAATATGATTGAAGAACAGAAACAGATGAGGTCTGCTTTTTCACACGATCTGCGAACACCACTATCTGTTCTAAAGGGATATGTAGAATATTTGATACGCTATTATCCAAAAGGAAAGTTGTCGCAGGAAAAGATAATGGAAACGTTGGATGATCTCTCTGAGCAGATACGCAGGATTGAGGATTTCTCTGATACAATGAAGAGCATCAACCGTATGGACGATTTATGCGTCAGAAGGAGCAAAGTAGTTGCGTCTATTCTTCAAAGGAAAACCGCAGATGTTTTTGATACACTTTCCGGAACTGGCAAAAAGGAGTATTCCATTGTAGAAAAATTGTCTCAGGAACAGTTCAATATAGATATGGATGTTTATTTGGAAATTTTAGAGAATGTGGTAGGCAATGCTATGCGATATGCAACGAGTAGCGTAAAGCTAGAAATATGGGATGAAAAGGGATGGCTTCATTTTATGGTTTCTGATGATGGCCCAGGCTTTACAAGTGAGGAATTGACAAAGGCAACAAAGCCGTATTTTCACGGAAAAAGCACAGGAGATTGTCATTACGGAATGGGGCTGTATATTTGTGATCTTCTTTGTAAGAAACATGGAGGATGTCTCAGTCTATTTAATCAGACAGGCAGCGGGGCCTGTGTACGAGTAAAACTGCATATAGAATAATCAGGTGGGATTCAGATTTTTTTCTGAATCCCGTTTTATTGTTTTTTTGTAGTCTTTTACCGTTTAGGATATTCATATAAAGAAAAATAAATTGTGAAGGAGAAGGTTGTATGAGTTGGAAACTTGCCCGAAAGGATATGGACCTGCTGATTAGAAATCCTATAACATATTTAGGAATTATTCTTATGATATGGATTGTGTTTTATACTGTCAGTCCATTTTGGAATTTATATGGGAATGTCCGTGATGAAAAATCTTCTGTTGTATATGATTCAGATGGAGAGATAGAGGACGGATATATTCCTACACCAACAGAGGTTGTTTATCAAAATGTTATGCAGGAATTACGGGAGTCATTAATTTCTGACTGCTCCTTGAGTGAAGAAGCGGCGGATAAAGAAATTAAAAAAATACAGGAAAACGAATGGAGTATGGATCAGATTGCCCAGTATTTTAAAGACAAGTATTCATTAAATGGGGTAAAGAGTATATTTGTATTATATGAGCATATGTGGGCGACCAAAGGAGAAATGGATGAGTATTTGGGGAACGTATTCCATGACAGAACATATACAGAGAGTTTTGCATACAAATATTCTGAATATTTAGGGATTGGGTCTATTCTGTTTACCGTAGTTATTTTTGCTCTTATCCTAGCACGTGACTTGAAAAAAGATATGTATGCCCTTATTCATGCAAAATCGTTATGTGGCCGGAATTATATAATTGGAAAAATGATTGCAGGTGTTGGTTTTGTATATGCTGTCATAATCCCTCTTACATTTATTATAAACATGATCGCAATGAGAGTAGGAAAAAGCTATGGTTTTCGTGTTGACTTTTGGGATATCTGGAAAAGAGTGATTATTTTGGATTTCCCAAGTATATTGCTGACAGGATGTTTAATGATGTTTATTGCGCTTCTTTTCCGGAGCATTATGCCTGCCATTCCTGCCCTGCTCCTGTACTTTTTGTATTCCAATATGGGAACGTATGATTCGTCAAGCGGTTATATTTACAAGGTTAAGCCGTTTGCTCTTTTTGTCAGATTCCCCATGCTGTTTTCGGAATTAACAATGCCTAGAGGAGCATTGTGGAATGTATGTTTTGCTTGTGTTTTATCGGCAGTTCTTCTGGCTGCATCTGTGGTTTTATGGGAAAGGAGGCGCGGCGGATGAGGTATGAATTAAAGATTACCCTGCCAATCTATAAGATTGTGTATTCTATCGCTTTTATGGTGATTATTGTTTTGGTAAGTCCAATCAATTCTTTCAGTGGGATTATTACTGCTGTAGAACCAAATGTTGCGTTGCTTGCCGGCGTATTTATGGCAGATAATTATTACAAAGAGTATGTGGGAGAACGGGTTGCTGTTTTTTACAGGTATCCGATTAGAAAAAAATATATTTCCATGCTGGTAAGGACTTTGTTGAGCTGGCTTTATCTACTCATCTTAGTTGCCGTGTTTTATTGGGGCTTTGTATGGTGGTATCGGCCGTCTAACTTTTCACAGATTCCTATATGGAAGATGTATGCGGATACTCTAGCCGCCTGCGCCGCAAGTATGTTTTTTGCAGGAGTCTTCAGCTTTACCATAACGAACGTAATTCAAAAAATAGGGATTGGAATAGGCGTAACTTTTTTCTTATGGCTGTTTTTAACCTCGACAATGGCAAATGTTTTACCGCAGCCCGTACAAATGTTTAGGATTATTGGATCAACCTCTCAGCTTGGTGTACTGGAGCCTGATTATCGAAGCCGGGTTTTCTATATACTGATAGGGGCAGTATTACTCGTACTGAACTGGCTGATATTACAGATGCAGCCCGGCAGCAATACAAAGAAAGGATGGATGAGATATGGGAATAAACATTGAAAATCTAGTGATGGAGTATAAAAAGGGAGTCAAAAGTCTGGATCATATCAACTTGAATATTGACCAGGGGATTTATGGACTGTTGGGAGAAAATGGCGCAGGAAAGTCTACCTTAATGAAGATTCTTGTAACACTGCTGACGCCAACAGAAGGAACTGTTGAGATTAACGGAATCCGTCTGGAAAGAAAGAATTATGAGTTGATTAAGAAAGAGATCGGATATTTGCCACAGGAATTAGGGCTTTATCCTAATCTTACTGTAAGAGAATCGCTGGAATATGTAGGGGTTATGTCAGGGCTAAAGAAAAAAGAATATGAGGAGCGAATTGACTATTATTTGGATAAGACAGGGCTGATTACACAGCAAAGAAAAAAGAATAGGCAACTATCCGGTGGCATTAAACGGCGTGTAGGACTTGTTCAGGCATTACTGCACAACCCGCGCATTTTGATTGTGGATGAACCCACTACAGGGCTTGATCCGGAAGAACGTATCCGTATCCGCAATTTGCTTGTCGATTTTGCGGCGGATCGTATAGTTTTATTTTCCACCCATGTGACGGAGGATTTAGCGGCCACCTGTGATAAACTTTGTATTTTGCGGAAAGGAAAACTGACCTATGATGGAAGTGTTACGGAACTTGTTTCAAATGCCGAGAACCATGTATTTCGCTGTTCCTTTCAAAATGAAAGAGAGTTCCAAGAATTTCAGAGAAACTATAAAGTTACTTCAAAAATATACAAAGCGAATGAAATTGAGGTGCGTTTTGTAAACGGAAGAAAACCAGAATTTTTATGTGAATTATGTTCTTCGAATTTGGAAGATGCTTACATTTACAATATGTATGTGAAAGAAAATGAGTGAGTGGTATATTTTGGAGGAGGAACATGAAGAAAATTTTATTGGTTGATGATGATACGGCAACTCTGAAAGGATTGCAAATGTGTTTTGGTTTGAAGAATTTTCCAACAATTAGTACAACCAACGTTTCTGTAGCAAAACAGCTATTTGATACAGAAGAGATATCGTTAGTTTGTACGGATTGGGATTTGCCAGGTGGCAAAACAGGACTGGACATATTGACTTATGCGAGGGAAAGAAACATTCCTGTAGTTTTTCTGACGGGACATGACGAGGACAGTTATGAAAAGATTGCATTAGAGAAAGGCGCAGTTCGTTATTACATTAAAGGACAGTTTTCATATTTAAAATTTAGAGATGATTTAATTGAACTTGCAAATAAGGAATAAACACTGATGGGGAAAATCCTTATATTGACCTTTTCAGACGCAGAAGAACCCATCATGGATAAAATCCTCACTGCAGTGGAAGGCGAGCCGACAATGGAACATATCTCAAATCCTTATAATCCATCTGTCCTCACTTTCCCCAACCTGGAAATCCGTATCAACGAACAGACTGTCTACCACAATGGCATTCCCGTCCCTCTCACCCACCATGAGTTCTTCACATTACTCTACCTGGTATCCCACCCCTCCTGGGTTCTTTCAAAAGAGCAGATATACGAAGCGGTCTGGAAAGCGGACCCGGAGCATTGCGGGGCGGCGGTGGCGAATGTGGTGTATTCCCTTAGACGGAAGATCGGAGATGGGTACATAGAAACAGTGGTTGGGAGCGGGTATCGGTTTGTGGGCGCGGGAGAATAAAAACAGAGGCGGTTGCTCCGTGTTGGAGTGGCTGGCCTCTGCTTTTTCAGATTATTCCTGGAATAGCAAGATGATAATGTTTATAGCACGAAATGTCATGGTTGGGTTTCAGTAGAAAAAATTATATATCCGTGTTATACTATTGACGTATTTTTGAACATAACTATTGTATTCGGAGTGTGATTATAATGAAAAAACTTTTAATTACAACAGCAAAAACCCTTTTTTATTTTATTGGGTGGGCATTACTTGCAGGTTTAATTCCCTTGCCGGATGCTGAAAGTCCTGCTATTTGGAGATTTTGGGCAGAACTCATTCCCTTTCTCTGCATTGTAGGAATAAGTCTTTTATTTTGGCTTATTGAAAAGCGGAAAATACAAATTTTTCCCATTTGTCACGTTGCTAAAGATTGTGTTATAGGAATTTTAGGTGGTGCTGTTTGGTTAGGCTTAACTTTTTTAATCATGTTGTTTTTGGGAGTGTTGAAAGTAGAAAGTAGCAATGCCGTCTCCTTGTTATGGCTTTGGATTTTTTCAGTTTTCATTAACACTGTAATGCAGGAACTCCTTGTTCGTGGGTACTTGTACCAGATGATAAAAGTAAATTACAATGTAACTGCTGCAACAATCATATCAAGCGCATTGTTTACATTCATGCATGGCGGAGCCTTTGAAGCTGGAATAATTCCTGTTCTAAATGTGCTTTCTATGAGCCTTTTGATGACAGTTATTTTAGAATATACGCAATCACTTCTCGCACCAATAATAATGCACTTTTTTTGGAATACTGTCGGTGCTATTATTTTAGGCGGAGTATCTCTGGCTGAAGACTATCCTCATGTTCTTACAACTGTATTTAGCGGGAGTGCATTTTTGTCTGGCGGCATTTACAAGATGGAAGGCAGTATCGTTGTACTTTTTTTAAATCTGATTTTAATTGCTGTGTTTATGGTTTTACATACGAAAAAAAGAAAAGCGTAAAACTGTCTATATTATACGGTCGAGTTGTAGAGCAGAGTCGTTTTTTCTTGGCTCTGATTATGTTGTATAGTAGATTCGGTTCTGGCTTATACCTGCAGCATTTAAGCAGCGGTGGCGAATGTGGTGTATTCCCTTAGACGGAAGATCGGAGATGGGTACATAGAAACAGTGGTTGGGAGCGGGTATCGGTTTGTAGGATAGATGATATGGCAGAGACAGTTTTGTATGAACTGTTTCTGTCTTTTTGCATAATAGTTTGCCAAGCATTAAATATTGTGATTTCAGTGATGCAACTGCTGGTTGCACAAATTCAAACTAAAATTGGTTGTGATAATAACAAATTTCCAGTATGCTATAAATAAAAAAGGGGGCTGGTAATATGACGTTAGGAGAAAAAATACAGAAACTCAGAAAGTCATGTGGTCTGTCGCAGCTTCAGTTAGCAGAGCAATTGGATGTATCCCGTCAGTCAGTTTCAAAATGGGAATTGAATGAGTCAGTTCCTGATATAAATAAAATAGTAAGACTGAGTGAATTGTTTTCTGTTTCTGTGGATGAATTATTGAAAGAGCAATACACATCTTATGTAGAGAATGTCGATACAAAATCAACGATTGAGGATATTGT
>NZ_JAFBIZ010000084.1 GCF_021531995.1 Faecalicatena contorta | reverse complement strand
GTAAATAGGTTATATAGGATTGTTATCGATAATTTTTCTCGTTTTTCAGCAAAAGATATATGCATAAAAAATATATTTTTGACAAAACATCTCCCAAAATCTGCAATCCTCGCTCTCTAGGATTCCTTTCTGATATACTGACTTCATATTAGAAATCTTCATTGTCCTATAAAGGAAGCGAATAATAAAGAATCACAAAGGAGATATATCAATGGCTGATTTTTTCAAAAAACAGAATTCATCCGACAGAAATCCTGAATTATCCATCTACTGCAGACAGGGGGAATATGCAGGCGTTGCATTTCCACTGAAAGCCGGAGACACAATATCTATCGGAAAGAATCCTGAAATATCCAATATTGTACTTTCGGATCCGGGAATCAGCAGACTGCATTGTACCATTACCTATTCCGAAAGTAACGATAATTATATTGTCACCGATCATTCCAGTAATGGGGTCTATCTTGAGAATGGATCACGTCTTACCAAAGAGGCGCCAACCCCACTCCCCTGCAATTCTTCCATCTTCTTTGGAAAGGAAGTTCAGGTGTTTGAATTACAGAAAGCTGAGGATGATTCGCAAAAAACGGAGCAACTGTCTGTACCGCCTGTAATTCCGTTACCCAGAAGAGAACCGAAGGTAAATACTCCTGCTCCTGATACTAATCCGACAGGTAACACTTATCACCCGGTTCCTAAGTGTACGCATTGTGGTTATGTGGGCGCCTGGAAGGTGGAGTCCCTGCTGTTGCCGCACCACATCATAATCTTTCTGCTTTTCCTGTTTTTCTGGGGTGCCGGTTTTATCTATCTGATCATAGTGATCATCATTCGGCTGAACAAGGACCGCCGCGCAAAGATCTGTCCGCAGTGTAAGGCACGAAACCTTTGGACATTCAATTATTAGTTTGCATGTAAATATGATTATAAAACAGGGATGCTGCCCGACATTCATCCGCAGATGTGTCAAGACAGCATCCCATTCATTTTCCTCTGCTGCTTATGATTCTTTTTTCACATCATCCCAACTGAATCTTTCTCCACAACACGGAATCAGCATCAGTTTCGTAGTTCCGATGGTGATTACATCGTATGCCTGCATTTCCACATTTGAAAGAACCACATCATCATTCAGATAGAATAATTCTCTGGATTCTCCCGGCTGTGCGATAAACATCCGTTTTCTCGGCTCGTAGACAATGATCGCATGTTTACTTCTGGATACACTCATATCTGCACTCAATACAACATCCATGCCGGAGGAACGTCCAATAAAGTTTCTTCCGGATTTCAACTTAAAGCTTTCCCCAAAATATTCCCCTTCGGTGCATACCAGCCATCCTACCACCGGCTCTGTCCCGATGACTCTGGAATAATATCCTACTGTGTGATTTTCTTCGCTTTTCACCTCAAATACAGGTGCTTTCTGGTATACCGGTTCTTTTTCCGGCTGTGGCTGTTGTACCGGTGCTTCTGTCAGCATCTCCGTATGAATGGGATCCGCAGGATTCAAAGCTTCTGTAACCATATCCTGCATTCCACCTGCACTTTTTTCGCAATGCGGACATTGTGTATATTTGTCGGTGTCATAAAAGTGTCCGTTTTTACATTTTTGAAGTTTCATTTTCTTCCCTCCTGTATTTCTTATACTTTATTTTCTTCTTTATTCTCCGGTGTATCACAAACTGAATTATTATCTGCGTATTTCAAACACAGAACAGAAGTATTATCCAGAGCATGAGGCACATAATTCAATATCATCTGTATGATCACTCCTGCGGTCTCTGTAAAGTTCTCTTCGCAAGCCTCTACAATATTGGCAATCTGTTCCTCCGTAAGAGCTTTATACAGGCCGTCACTGCACAGTAAGATGACATCTCCTTCTTCCAGAAAAAGCGGTTTTGAACTGATATCCATTACCTGAATTCCATTCATTCCAAGATAACTGATCAGCGCCTCTCCTTTTTCCAGCCCTTTTTCATACTCTTCGTAAGTGATTGCATACTCCTGCAGAGACTCCTCCAGCAGCAATTTGTAATTGTGTTCTCTGGTCAGTGACCGAATTACTCCTCTCCGAATCAGATAGATCTTACTATCTCCCACCGACATGAAATGCATCCGGTTTTCTTCCACCAGAACTGACACCACGGTCGTTCCGCTGTCCAGATAGTTTCCATCTTCATCCTGAAGTCTTGCCACCTTCCGATCCATCAGAGAGATTGCCTGTTCGAAAAATCGCCGGATATTCTTCAGTGGCTTCGGCTCCTCCTGATAATAATCCAGCAGCGTATCCATGGCACACACGCTCGCAAGCTCCCCTTTTGCCTTGCCACCCATGCCGTCGCACACCACTCCCAGAATTCCCGTCGGCGTTCCCAGGTATCGGATACAGTCTTCCTGATATTTTCTGGTTCCCCGAATGGTCGCCGCCGATATCTGTATATGTGCAGGCAGCGTCTCGCCGGGATATATCTGTACGGTCGTCTGAAGCTGTTTCGTCTCTGTCAATCACTTTCCCTCCAATCTATGGTCATCTCCACGGTTCCGGCACAGATCGTATCCTTCTTTTCAAGCCTGCGCTTACTCTGGATGCGGACTCCGTTGACCATCGTTCCGTTGGTCGTATCCAGATCCATGATCGAGATGACTCCTTCTTCATATTCCAGGGCAAAGTGTTGTCTGGACATCTGTTCATCATCAAAATACACATCACAGATGTCCGACCGGCCTGCAATCAGACTGTCGAAGAGCGGCACTTCCATCCTGGCCGGATATCTTCCCTTCGTATGCATAGTAAATGTCAGAATAACACCGCTCCTTTTTTTCTGTTCCATAGCCACATGCCGTCTGACATCTACGTTGGATACCATCGTCATCTTATCATCCACAATCACGACTCCCTGATTCTTCCTGATCTTTCGATAGATCAGAAAGAATACCGCCAGAAAGAAAAGGACCATAGCTGCCGCAATCAGATAGCCGTGATTTCGCAAAAAAATCACTGCTTTTCCATCCTTTTTCTTTCCTTCCAAAGAGATCTCCTTTTCTTCCCGCACCTGGTTTTTCTCCATAGATACGTCCGTAATATTGACCGTCTTCAGAGAATAATCTCCGGTATAAAATTCCTGTTCAAACGTCAGGATCTTACAGTTGTTCTCTCCTTCTTCTATGGATACAGGAGTATAGATTGTTCCGTCCTCCTGATCCTTCAGCTGATAATTCGAAGCATTTTCCCCGCCGGATACCGGTTCACTGAATGTTACGATTAATTTATGCGCTCCATCCTGTGACACCTCTGTCATCTGCGGCGCTTCTTCATCTGCCTGCCAGTCATAGAATCCTGCTTCTATCGTCTTCGTCAAATTCCACTGATGAAACTGTACCGTCAGCGTTTCCATTGATTGACTGGCACTGTTATCTGCGCTTTCCAGCATCAGCACATCGCTGTTCATCATACGATTTTGAATCGCATGCAATCCATTAAGGGTCTCTCCCGCTCCAACAATCTGTAAAGCTCCTCCGGTATTCCTTGCAAACTCACCAAAACTGTCCACGATCTGTCCATCCTCATAATCCACCGCCATCGCATAGACCGGCAGGCCCTGCGACTTCAGTTCCTTCAATGCCTCGTCCTTCGTAGACTTGCCTTTTGCAATATCCTCACCGTCACTGATTACAATTACCGCCTTTCGCTGATACTCCTGACCGGATAAAGCAGACGCCATATCTCCGGCCCGCGTCAATGCTTCGAACAGAAGTGTCTGGTCATCGGTATTTTGAAGAGCTGCAATCTTCGTCGATGCTTCCTCTGCATTCTCCTCCCCGGTCAGCTGTACCGTCACCGATTCCCCGAATGTGATCAATGCCATACGGTCTTTTTCTGACAGCTCGCCGTAAAATGTCTGCAATGCCGCTTTGATATCGGCAAAATAGGCATCCCAGATGGATCCGGAGATATCAAGCAATACATAATAGACCATACCTTCATCCAGCTCTGCATATTTCTGAATCCCGGTAAGCGTTAACTTTTCTTCACCCCGGTATACCTCAATCTGTTCCGGATCCGGTTCTCCGTAATTCTCAGTTCCATTCACATAGATCCGCACCTGCGGAAGGCAGACATATACCTGTTCCAGAGAAAGACTGTTATCCGCTGCAAAGCTTTTTCCGGAAGGAAGTACCACTGCGAGCAATCCACAGATCAATGCCAATAAGACCGGAATCCTTCTTAACTTTCTTCTTCCCATCGAATCTCCTCTCTGCAAAATGCAATGAATTCCAGTTCCGTTTCTCCGATCACGAACCGTTCACCGCTTTTCATCTTCACCGGATCTCTCAGGACCTCCCCCTGATAATAAGTCAGACACCCATGCTCCGGTACAAGAGCGAATTCATTCTTGTGATGCTCGTAGACCACACTGCAATGAGCATTCCGGGAGATCATGTCATCCTCCAGAATACAGACATCCATCAGAAGTCCCCGGCCAATACGGTTAAAGCCGTAATGGAGCTGGTAGTCTCTTCCTCTTTCCTTTCCCTTTGTACATACCAGCCACCCCGTCACAAAATCATTACCGGTGAACTTCGAATAGATTCCAATGGTTCTGGCATCCTCATTGTCTGTCTGTGTCACGGCATTCTGTAACCAGACCGTCTCCCGGTCTTCGGAACCTTCTCCCGTCATCTGGTAAGCGGAAACCGTCACCTGGCTTCGAAAATCCGGGGGTTCCGGCTGCTCTTTCCTGCAAAAAGGGCAGGTTTCATATTTTCCATGATCGAAGAAATGTCCGTGTTCACACTTTTTAATTGCCATTCCTGTACTTTCTCCTTTCAGAATTCCTTATCCGACTGCATTTCTGCATTTTTTCCATAATACATATCTTGAAAATACCATGTAAAATCGTCAAACTCTTCGCATGACATTGTCATAACAGGTGTTACCACATATCCTTGCTTGTCTATATAATAAAAAGAAACCAGGGCATTCATCACCTCTTCTTCTGTCCCTCCATTTTTCATAACTGCATTTACATCTTGATAATCGACACATGGGATCAGTCCAGTCTTTCCAAACGTGCCGGCAACAAGGCCTTCTTCCAGCGCAATATTATCCGACCCCCGGATATCCACGATCGTATATTGTGCATGGATTTCCTCATCGATAACTTCTGCTGCCCCAATCACTGCTTTTCCCTCCTCTGTACAATACCCATCTTGTCCCATGTAACAGTGAAATGTCTCGCTTTTGAAAAATTCATCCAGCTGCATACTGTTCTGATCATAGGCACCGATAATATTTCCTTCCTTATCGATAAAGCCACATATTACTCTGCTTCTGCTCTTTGCTGAGTCATAGACATCAAACTCTATCGACGCCAGCCCGTTTACAAACGGTTCCGCTTCATCAAACACCGGCGGTATCACAATCTCTCCCTGTTCATTGATGTATCCCCATTTTGCATAATATCTTGATCCCGTCTCAGATGCGGAATACTCCACCCTGAATTCTACCGGCGCCAGCCCCTCTGAAAATTCTTTTGCCGCACCGTATTGCAATGGAATTACAACCTCCCCCTGTACATTCACATAACCGCACTTTCCGTTACATTCAATGGCGATCAATCCATGATCTGAGATCTTTCCAGCACTAAAATCCTTTGACTTTGAGGAACGTGAATCTATCTTATAAAAATATCCATATTTATTCCAATAAGAAAATTCCCCATCACTTTCATACAAAGAAAAGTCCGTTAATCCAAACAGATATTTCTGATTATCAAACCAGATCGATCCATTCGCATTCCTCATAATCTCATGACCTGATTTATCCGTTACACTCACCGTGCCATATTCGTCTTGTTGCATATCAATCTGATATCTGTCTCCAAAATAATCAGCAGATTCAAACAACTCCTCTGATTCTTCATATGCCGCCAGTGTATACGTATTTCCTCCACTGTCCATAAATCCATATTGTCCATCTTCCTCTATGATCGGAACAATCTCTTCTGGTCTGGGAAGATTCGTTGTACCAGTATAGGATGAAGCTAATAAATCGGAAAAATCCGGTATGCTCACCTCTGACATGTCAACCGCTTCGTCCAAAAGCTTCTGTTCGTCACCTGCCCATTTCTCAACCGGCAGTTTTTCTAATTCCTCTCTGGTAAGGAACAATGGGTTCTCTTCATTGTACTGGTCAAAACTTAAATACTTCTCCAGCGATGCGGTTTCAAAATTTTCATGATATCGATAGGTACGGAAAATTCCCATTTTTTCAGTCAGAAAAATAAAAGCAATAAACAACAGCAGGATCACGCCGACAATTTTCCAGATTCTTTTTGATTTTTTTACTTTTCCTTTCGGCTTTTCAATATCTCTTTTCTCTTCTTCCTGCTTTTCTATCATTTCCCATGACCGCTTCGATTCCTCCTGATAAAGAAGCTGTGGTTTCTCCGGTTCCGTCATCTCCGGTTCCGCCTTTATATTTTGCTGTGGATATAATTCCCTGTAGATTTCTTCCACCGACTGGTATCGGTTTTCTCCTCTGACTGCCATTCCTTTTTCAATCACATCTGAGAATTTTTCCGATACTTCCAAATTCAATCGCTTTAAAGGCTTTAACTCATCTTCATATAAACGCTCCACAGATTCAATCGGCAGATATCCGGATGCCATCTGATATATCGTGGCACAGATTGCATAGATATCCGTCCAGGGTCCCTGCTTTCCATGGGTCCGGTACTGCTCTTCCGGCGCATACCCATGCTTCAGCATGATCGTCAGGCTCTTTGTCTCCGTTCCCGTCGCAACCCTTGCCGCTCCAAAATCGATCAATGTAATCTTTCCGTCACTTCCACAGATAATATTTTCCGGACTGATATCCCGGTGGATCATTCCCGCCTTATGGATCTCGGTCAGTGCCTGAAGCACCGGACACATCATCTTAAGAATCTTCTCCTCTTCCATTGGAGTATGCTCTCCGTTCTGCTCATAATACTTCCGCAGATACTGCTTCAGGTTCATACCTTCCACATAATCCATAACGATATAAGCCGTCCGGTTATCCTGGAAGAAATCCCGCACAGAGACGATTCCCGGAAGATCCTGGAATCTTGCCAGGTTCTTTCCTTCTTCTGCAAAGTTCTTAAGTCCCATCTGATAATAAGACGTTTTCTCACCCGGCAGTATGGTAAGTGCTTCCCCATCTCCCAGTCTGGTATCACGGGTTGCAAGACCACTCGGAAAATATTCTTTCACTGCAACCCTGCATTCCCGGTTCAGATCCCAGGCAATATAGGTAATACCAAATCCTCCCTCGCCAAGTACCCGTCCCAGCAGATACTTGCCCGCAAGGATTGTATAGGATGGCAGTGTGTGGACATTTCTCTGTTCTTCATATTCTGTTCTGTCAAAGCCACATTTCTCACACGTTTCTCCGGGATGATTCAGCATTTCCATGCATCCCAGACATAATAATTCCGGATCTCTCATATTGCTTACTCTCTTTCTCAGGTATTCAGAACCAGATTCCTATCGCTGAATAGTTATCCTGTTCTCTCTTTTTCTTTCCCTTCTCTACTTTCTTTTTCATACGGCAGAGCCAGTTCTTTACATTTCCGGAGCTCCAAAGTGTCCCAAGCATCTGCTCTTCCGTCACGGCTTCCCAGAATCCATCGCTGCACATCAGGATGGCGGTTCCCTTTCGTATTGGAATCGGATCATGAATCTCATATTTGATTGTATCTGCCGTGTCCCCCATACAGCGAAGCAGACGATTCCGATCCGGATGATGACGAATCTCACCATCTGTAATCTCTCCTGCAAGTGCCAGAATCTGTGGAACACTGTGATCCAGCGTACGAAACTTGTATTCTCCGCGTTCAAATACATAGATTCTGGAATCCCCGATATGTGCAAGCCAGCCATTCTTCCCGTCTGTCAGAAACACAGTGAATGTCGTACGCATGGACTGCAGATTCCCTTCTTCTTTCTGCTTAGCCTTCAGGATCTCGTGTCCCTCCGTAAACATCTGTGCCAGATATAGATTTACATCGATTGTTTTTTCTGACTCCGGATTGTTTTCCATCGTCTCCATAAGCTCTATCCCGTGCCGGATTACACTCTCGGAAGCCTCTTTTCCGCTTCCATGGCCGCCAAGGCCGTCAGCCAAAAAAAAAGCCTGATACTTTTTTCCAATATGTACTCCGACACTATCTTCATTTTCGATTCGATCTCCAATTTCACTAAATGTACTGTAAGTCAATGTCCTTCTCCCGCCTTATATCTCATCTTTCTTTTTTGTTTTTTATCGATACGCATCCAGACTGCCCGCAGGATCCTCCCGGAACAGATGATACTCCCTCATATCCCGATAGACATAACAAGTCGCCATAGAAGCCATTACTGACAGATCCCCTTCCTCAGAAGTATAGATACCTGCCGTTCTTGCATCCCATTCCTGGTTATCCCAGGACAGTCTGATATCATTTGCCGACAGTCCATATTTTTTCAAAAGTTCCGCATAGATCGCATCCAGCTTCTGAATGTTTTCCCTGACTTCTGCATTCTCTTCTGTCTTTCCTGCCGCATCGTAATCTCCTGCCATTTTCCAGGCGCCGCCATCTCCGGTCCACGTCGTCGTTCCCATGGTGATCTCACCCGCTTCCGGCTCATAATCCGTCTCACTGACAGATTCATAACCGCTTCCAAGACGCTGTCTGCAGGCTCCCATTACGTACTCAAACGCCCGATTCTGATATTGATACAGCGATACGGTTGTAATTCCTGCCTCCATATAATAATAGCTGTCGATTCCAATATACTTCGTTCCATCATTCGAATATGTGAATATCCCGGTATGGACTCTGTCAGACATGGAACGATATTTTCCACAGGGCACAAGTTCAACGCTATCCGAACACTCCACCCGCCTGGTCTGACTATTATATTCATACATTTCAAGAAAGATCCTCGTGCCGCCTCCCTGATCCTCTGTTTTCATCAGCTCCTCCCGATCCATCTCTTCACAGGAAGACCGGACAAGCAGCATCTCCGTTCGTTTATCACTGTCATAATCATCGATCTTTACTGCCAGTATTCCCTGCAGGTCTTCCGGTTCCAGCCACACTGCATCCATATATCCCGGCATCTTTATGATCTCCTCTGTCGCCATGACACCGTACTTTGGAATCAGTTCTTCTTCCAGATATTCTGTAAACTGATCTGTATCATCTTCCTCTTTTTTCCTCCACCACTGTACATCAGCATATAAGTCCGTATCTACGATCGGCTCCAGTTCGAATTCCCACATGGTCATTCCAATAATCTCATATACCATCGGATAGTGGTTTTCCGGATATGCCTTTTGGGGATTCATATGCTCCACCGTCACCGGCTCATATCCTTCCGCCTCCACAGTCACTGTGTAGTCTCCCTCTGAGAGAAAAAAATTAATCAGATTATTATCTCTGGAACTTTCACTTACCTTACCAGACTTTTGCAGCAGTTCTCTATGATCATATACAACCTCTCCGTCTTCATTCGTAATGGTAATCACTGCATCCTCTATCATGACACTTTGGGCATATTGTTCCAGTTCTTCCATCATCTGTTCTCTCGTATGTCCCTTCAATTCCGGTCTGACACCGATGTCTTTGATCTTTGCAATAACAGTCATCGGAATTCCATGATTCGAGGTTCGATCTTCCAGTTCCTCCCGGTGTTCTTCTATATATCTTTCCGCCTGGCTCATGGAAGTCTCCAGATTCAGCATCGGTTTTTTAATATTGGTATCTACATCAAGAATCATTTCCGGATTGGCATCATACATTTCCTGTAAAAGAAGCTTTCTGACTTCCGAAGCAGTCAGTCTGTCATCCAGAGACCAGATGCATGCCACCGCCCCTGTCACATAAGGTGCCGCCATAGAAGTTCCGCTTTTACTCATCAGAGACTCATTGCAGGTACTATAGATATCATATCCGGGCGCCAGGATATCTACACGCTGGCTCATATTCGAAAACCGGGTCAGAAGATGGTCTTTGCCATATGCACCGACACAGATGATCCGTTCCTTTACCTTTTCATTATTCAGATAGAGCAGCGGATAACTATACTCCGCATCGATAACTGCGCCTTCACCGCCTTTATTGACTATCTGATACTGTTCCTTTCCTTCCGGTGCATCAATTGCTTCATAAAGCTTACCCTGTCCATTTCCCTGTGAATGATTGGACGCATTTCCTGAGGAATTCACGAGCAGGAATTCATAATCATCATCGATGAACCTTCCCAGATAATCCCCCCACACTTCTGCACAATTCTTAAGATACTCTTCTGCATGACTTTTCTGCACGGAAGAATCATGCTCTTTATATGCGCTGTAACATGCTTCATCACCAACCCCAAGACTCATATTGATCACTTTTGTATCATTGAGCAGCATCCGGGCAACATCATCCATATCCTGAATTGTGGAGATATAAGTCCCGTCCTCATATAACTGAGCATATGCCAGAACTTCTCCCTGTCCGGTCGGATCCGGATACACTCCTGCAATTCCTTTTTTGTTATTGCAGACGGCTGCCGCAATTCCGGTCACATGCGTTCCATGCTGGGCATCCTTATCCATAGGCTGAGAAGTTAATAATTTCTCGAGTCTGTCTGTCAAGAGCATCTCTTTCATCTTGTCCAGAACTATCTCCACGATGCCCTGCGACGACATATCCCCCTGTCTCACAATCGTATAATCCAGATCATCGTGTGTCTGAAATCCCATATCAGAGATTCCAATATTGATCGGACTGTTCATCTGATCGACGTATTCCCACACCTGATCTGCATGGATATCCTCGTATCCCCAGTGATACTCCTTCTTTTTCCATTTTCCGGATTCACTGGTTGACATATCCTGGGCCTGATATTCCAGAATATAATTTACAGAAGCATACGCTACCTCCGTCAGCTCTGTAATCTCATCTGCATACATATTCAGTTCTTCCAGATCACAGGAATCCGAAAGCTTCCACTGACAGGTATCTGTAGGACTGATAAATCCTGACAGTTCTGCTCCGTTTTTCTTCGCAAGCTGTGAAGCCTCCTCCTCTGAAGTGTCTCCTGCGAGCTGCACAATCAACTCATTATCAGCATAAGAAATAATACCGTTTTCCCGGATATGCTCTGCATCTGTTCTGGAAACGTATGTTACCTCCTGATCCTTTTCGTACCGATATGCCTGCAGAGCTTCTTCCTTTGATGGTGCAATCATCAAACCAGACACCAGAAGATATCCGGTACACCCAACTGCCAATGCACTGATGACTCCTTTTATTCTCCGACTGCTCATCTCATGTTCCCTCTTATAACCACATATTTTTCTATTCTTTCCAGATTCTTCTGCCTGCATCTACAGATTCAGTACATATTCTCTTACCGCTTTGGAATACCGCTTACTGATCGGAATCTTTTTCTTATTCATCAGAAGAATTCCAGTTGCGGTGACCGACGAGATATAGTCAGTATTGACAATATAACTCTGATGACAGCGGATAAAAGAGGTATGGTTCAGACTATCTGCAAGCTTACTCATCTTCTGATAAAACGTAATCTCTTCATCCATCATTACAGCAGTGATCTTTCGTTCATTGCTCTCGAAGAAAAGCACTCTCTGAAGCTGAACCTTCTGACTGCATCCCCGGATATTGACATTCAGAAAATCTGCTGTTGCATACAGATGTTCTTCTATGTATCTCTGCATCGTCATTTCAAAGCGCTTCAAAGACACCGGTTTGATCAGATAATCAAATGCGTGATACCGATACCCTTCAGCCGCCCATTCCGCCGCCTCTGTCAGAAAGATCACATCCGTCTTCAGATTCTGTTTCCGCAGAAAATCCACAACCCTCATTCCATCAACACCCGGAAGCAGAACATCGATAAACAGAAGATCTGCCCGAAACCTCTGATTCAGGATATCATTCATGATCTGGATTCCCGTCTTATAAAACAGAAACTGTACTTCTGTTTCACCAAATAATAACCTTGTCACGAGATCTGCCGTCTCGCGGCGATTTTCATACTTTTGATCACATATTGCTATGTTAATCATTTTCCCACCTCATACATCTTCCTTTACGAAAAGTATAAAAGGGATTTTTCTTTTCCGAAACCTGTGACAAAGTATGTGACATATTGTGCGCAATTCTTGTCACACTTTGTCATATCACCTTCATATCTGAATACTGTTGCAACTATGATATTTTTATTATACTGAAGCTTCCATTGCGTTTTTTCCAATGTCAGAATTCCTTAAATATTTGTAAAAATTGGAAATTTCATTTTGTCACAGCTTTCTTATCGACATGATATAATAATCACAACATTATCATTCATGTTTGGAGGTACCATATGTCCAAATTCAGTAATTACTTAAAATATCTCATTGATCGAAATCAGCAATCCATTGCCCAGCTGTCGCGAATGTCAGGTGTCGAGCGAACTTCTATCCATAAGGCACTGACTGATGAACGAACACTGGCATATACTTCTGTAGAAAAACTTGCTCTCACGTTGTGCCTTTCTCCAGAAGAGAAGAAGAATCTCCTCTGCTACCATTCCATGCTCCTGCAGGGAGAGGATCTTTTTGAATCCAGACAGATTATTACAGATATTTTCCAGGCCCTCGCAGAAATTCCTGTATCTGCATTAACGCAGAAGCAGAAAACTTTATGGTTCAAGTCACTTTCCGCCCCCCGCGACGGGCAGATGTTCCATGGAGAACTGGCAGTAACTGATATCATAAAATATATACTGGATCAGGAGGTCCGGCATCAGAACCTCCCATGTATATACCTGAATTTTTCTCTGGAAGAGACTTTTCTGAACAAATACATGTTCCGTTTATACCAGCAGGAGGAAGTCTTTATTGATATGTATCATATCGTTCCTTTTCCCTACCGGAAAAATATGGAGACTTCTGCCAGATATGGCTTAAAATTGCTTGAATGGCTGCTTCCTCTATGTCTGGTTGCAGACAATCATTATCACCCATACTTTTATTATGATCATTCCACAGTTTCATACTATAGTGATCCTTTGCCTTATTTTATCCTGGTAAGCGACTATCTTCTGTGCCTTTCACCAGACATGAAGACTGCTGTAATATATAACAATCAGGAACTGATTCAATACTATCGCCAGTCTACCATAGACACAATGGAAGAGTGTGAACCACTCCTGACCTGCAGCACAGATCCCTTTGATATTCTTAAGCAGTATATCGATTACTCGACTTTAGACGGATACTATTCCGTCATGGCTCAGCCCTGTTTCGGTAAATTTTATACCCGGGAATTTATTGCAAAGAAGGTCCCAAAAGAACTGCCTTTTTATCAGCCACTCGTGGAGGCGGCAGATCAACGCTTTCAGATTCTTCGTAATCTGAAAGGTAATTATTATACGGTGTTCACTTATGAAGGTCTCCGGACCTTTTGCGAAACGGGAACATTCTGCGATATGCCTAAAGAATTTGTACAAAAGTGTACGAAAGAAGAAAGGCTGGCCATAATTCAATCATTAAAAGCCGATATTGCCGATGGAAGTATTACCGGCCTGATCGTGAATCCTTCCAGGTTCCGGATACCGGAGTATCTGACATTTACGATCAGCCCGGATAAGGGAATTCACATATTCACAACTCTGATGTTTGAAGAAAGAGCTTATCATTCCAATCTGCATATCATAGAGCCTATGATCAGTAAGGCATTTTTCGATTTTATCGTAAGCCTGCCTGCCAGTGAGTATGTATATTCCAAAGAAGACACTTTGAATATCTTAGATGAATTAATAGAATACTGCTCCACAATATAAAGAAACCCTCCGCTACTTCTTTCCGAAGTTCTGGAGGGGATTACACAAAGTAAAAGCGGATATCAATCATTCTCATTGATACCCGCCCCTACTTTACTGGTTCTGTCATCTTTTTACCTCTTTCTCAGATTTTTTAATGATAAAGCTTACGTTCTTGGTGGTCTGTACCTTCCTTTCATAAACTTCGCCCTTCCAGTACTGAGTATCCTATACTTTTTTCTTCCCGGAAGTCTTTCATAACATCTGACATGTGATATATTATGAAACAAATAACAATTGAACGTTTACAACTCGCGTTTGTCTTACAATTCACATCTGTTATTTGATATCTTAATATTATCACT